>NZ_JAYGHQ010000012.1:0-163500 GCF_034931425.1 Crocosphaera sp. XPORK-15E | reverse complement strand
AGAAATATAAAGTCCCCCTAAAAGGGGGAGGCTTTAAACCCAAATTTTCGGTAAATAGTAACACAGCCTTCTAGGCCGTCGCATTTTCTCGCATTCAAGGTGTCCTTCTCCCAGAATTACATTCTTGTAAAGCTGCCTCTGCGGATATTCCTGTCGAGTTCCCGTGTACATCATAAGCCAATCCATTGATACAATTTTGTAGAGCATCAGCTACATTAGGACGACCACATTCTTTTAATGCACCTGGCCAGGAAAACCCTTCTTGTGTTATTGCATCACGCACACATATACCTGTGGTGGCCGTGGCGGTTTGGCACATAGACTTAGAATCATCCCAAGTTGCTCCCTGCGCTCTCAAACTTAAAAAACATTGTCCAGAGAAACGAGTACCATATTTACATAAAGATTCGGCTGTTTGCCAGTCTCCGCCAATACTCCTGACTTTATCGGCGCAATAACCCGCATATTGGGGATAGCTTTCACAGATTGACTGGGCTGTTGATCGATTTGCTCCCAAACCTTGGACATACTCAAAACAGGCAATATTGGAGCCTTGAGCGTTAACAGGGACGGTTAAATAGGCAGTTGACAGGATGGCCAGGGAGGGAACTTGCAGAAAAACCAGAATTTTTTGCCAGGTTTTCATAATTTTTGTTAAAACTTAACTAGATTCAGTTTAAACTTAGTCGTTTTTTTAAAACTGGATTTTTAGGAAAACTTTAGGGTTTGATGAAACGACTGCCCCTAACTAGAGTATTATCTTAAATCGTGTATTAAGGAGTTATAGACAAGTTATGAAAGTTAATGTTTCCAGTTTAAGCCTCGCTGTTGTTAGTTTATTGTTTACTTCCTTGAATTTATTGGCTCAACCTCCGGTTGAATTAAGGGCAGAAAGTAACCCCAATAATTTAGATGATCTACCTAATGATCCAGGACAAATGTTTAGTTGGACTTGTAATAATCAAGAAGATAGTATTTTAGTTGAGGCCAAAAATGACAAGATTTGGAAAGATATTATTGAAAAAAAAGATTGGAGTTGTCAACAAGCTTTGTCTGATACTCCAACAGGAACCTTAAAATTTACTTGTGAACCTACTGATGATGGAATTATTAGCCTCCTAACTATTACCTGGCTTCAAGGAGTCGATGAAAATAAACTTATGGGCCAATGGATACATCAATTTTCTGATGAATATAACATGATTTGTTCTATGGCTAAAGTTGAATTTTGGGATCAGGATATCACGACTCCTTAAGGTTTATTTTTGCTGGTAATTTTTGTGTAAGTAATCGAATCAATTGCTTCTTCTGGTAACAGTAAAGAAGGCTTTTTTCTGGGCTTTTTCCGTTTGCCTAATCTAAATAAATCATGGAGTAATACATAGAAACAAGGAATAATAAATAGGGTTAATAATGTCGCTAAAGATAAACCAGAAAAGACAACAATTCCTAATGGTTGTAGGAATTCTCCCCCTTGCCCTCCTCCCATTGCTAAGGGTAACATTCCTAATACAGTGGTAATGGTTGTCATTAAAATGGGCCGTAACCGTTGGGGTGCAGCTTGAATAATTGCTGTAGGGCGATCGCAACGTTTTTCAAGCCGAATTTGATTAGCTAATTCTATCATAACAATAGCATTATTAACCACAATTCCGATTAATAAAACGGCCCCAACAATGACGGTTGCACCAATAGCAGTTTGGGTAAAATATAACCCTAAAATGCCCCCACATAAAGCTAAGGGAAGGGTTAACATAATGACTAAAGGATCAACCAAAGAATTATATTGAACGGCCATGACAACGAAGACTAAAAATGCTGCTAAACCGCCTAAAATACCTAAAGAAGATTGTAACTGTTCATTACTTTGTTGAGCATTACTCGGTAAAATTCTCACCCCTTCTGGTAACTCTATTGTATCTAAAACTTGCTTAACTTCTGCGAGTGCTGGCCCTAAACTTGCACCCTCAGTTAAATTTCCCGCTAAAATAAAGACCTGACGCTGATTAATTCGTTGAATTTCCGCAGGTGCTTTTCCTTCTTCGATCTTTGCCACATCTCCTAGACGAATAAGACGATTTTCTTGAGTAAATAGAGGAATTTGGCTTAATTGAGAGGGACGACGGATGAGATCTTGATCCAATTGTACCCGAATGTCTACTAAGCGGTTTTCCCTCTGTAAGCGCGTCGGGACAGTCCCTTGAATAGCAGTTTCAAGAGAATCCTTAATATCGGTCATATTTAAACCAAAAGCCCCTAAACGCTCAAGATCAGGACGAATTTGAATCTCTGGTTGACGGGGATCAGCATCAGGACGAAACTCAGCTAATGTGACATTTTCTTCTAATACTTTTAAAACGGTTTCTCCTGCTTCTTCTAAGGCATTTTGATCGTTACCTTGTAAGATTAAATCAATATCTGCTCGTCTCACAGGTGAGTTATTTAGAATTAGCCCTCGCACTGCATCTGGACTTAACCTTAAGCGAATTCCTACTAAATTTAATTTATCAAATTCTTGGCTAACTCTTTCACTGTACGCTTCGACATCAGTACCTGGTTTTAGAATAATATTACTTGACCCTCTTAAGACATTTTCACTGGTATTAGAACCAAATAGAAAGCCGCCTGAAGTAGTAAAAGTTGATTTAGTTTCCGGTTGCTCAAGCAGAATTTTATCAACAATACCCATTACTTTTTGATTGGTTTCTAGGGGAGTATTGGGAGGAAATTGAGCAATCAATCTTGCTTGTCCGGTATTAATACGAGGTAAAATTTCTTGGGGAATTTGTTGTGCTAAATTAAGACTATTACCACCTAAAACAACAAAGGCAATAATGATCACTAACCATCGTACTTTAATTAGTTTTGAAAGTAACCATTGATAACCTTTCGTAACTGCATTAAACCCCTGGTTAAACCAAGATAATGGCCAGAATTTATTTAAACCACTTGACCAACGAATTCCTAATAATCTTGAGGTTAACATCGGAACAATAGTTAAGGCCACTAAAATAGAAGCAGCAACGGCAAAACTAATGGTTAAAATTAATTCATTAAACAGTAAAGAAATGAAACCACCAATCATTAAAAAGGGCAAAACTGCCACTAAATTTGTGCTGGTAGAGGCAATTAAAGCTGATTCTACACTCTGACTACTACGAATTGATTGATTAATTAATTGACGGGAACTTAAGCGAATTTTGTTATTTTTTCCTGGGGTAACACCGACTCCTTCCGCAATAGTTTCTAACATTACAATAGAGTTATCTACTACAATTCCGACTCCTAATGCTAACCCTCCCAAACTAAAAACATTGAGAGACAAACCAAATAATTTCATCAAAATTACAGCCGCAAGAGTAGCTAAAGGAATCGAAAAAACAATAATAAAAGTTTGACGTAATGATCCCAGAAATAATAAGACAGCAAAGGCCGCAAGTCCCGTTCCTACTAATCCAGAATTAATCACATTATTAATAGCATTTTGAATGAAAATAGATTCATCTAAGGTAGTAATAATGCTAAAATCATCAGAAATAACTTCTTGATTTTGCAAAGTTTTAATCTTGGCTTTGACTGCATCAACAACTTCAATTGTGTTAGCATCTGGTTGTTTTTGGACACTAATTTTAACCGCAGGTTGACCATTTAAAGAGACAAAAATCCGTTGTTCTTCTGTCCCGTCTATAACCTCAGCAAAATCTCGTAAATAAACCCGTCGAGATTGCTCAATTTCTGTTGTATTTCCAGTCACCGCAAAAGACAAATTCCGAAGTTCTTCTGCATCTTTAAACCGTCCGACTGCACGGGTTAAGGGTTCCCCATTTTCCCCCAATAAACGCCCTCCGGCCACATCTTGATTAGTGGCTTCTAATTCATCTAAAACATCCGTTAAACCCACACTTAAAGCTTGTAAACGGTTCAAATCAATATTAACCCTAACTTCTTCTTCTACCCCACCGGAAACATCAACAGAAGCGACTCCAGGAATAACAGTTAATTCTCTGGCCAATTCTTCATCAGCAAATACTCTCAACTCTACATCTTTTTTTGATGATGAAGTTAAGGCAAATTCATACACAGGTAATTGAGAAGGATCAAACTTAAATAAACGGGGAGATTCTAAATTATCGGGTAAATTATTTCTCGCACGATTTAACGCAGCAGTTGCATCATTTAACGCTTGATCTATATTTCCTCCTACCTTAAAAAACAAGTCCAAACTAACATTACCTTCACGGGTTTGTGAATAAATTTGTTCTACTCCTTCCGTCGCGGATAATGCTTGTTCAAGGGGTCTAGTAACTTCATCAATGGCAATTTCTGGGGCAATTCCTGGGGTTTCTAAACGTACTCCAATACGGGGATAAGTAATAGAAGGAAGTAAGTCTACTTGGATAGTGGTAACGAAAAAAATGCCCACTACCATCACCGCTAAGGTTAACATTAAAGTTCCAATATGTTGACGGATAGCAATGCCACTAATACCAAGACGAGAAGGGTTAGGTTTGGGGTTCATAAGCAAAATCGAAAGAAATCAGTCTTTTCTTCCATAAATAGTTGGCAAATCCAAGAAATTATGGAAAAATCAAACTAGATTAGGTAGTCAGAAATTTATAAATTACAGAATCTTTACAAGCTTAACATATTAACGGGAGTGCATCGGCCTACGGAAAAAGTGACTAATTTTTGAGCTTTTTGTTTAATTTTTGCCGATAAATTTACTTTGGCTGAGTATTCATACTTATTGACAAATAATTAAGCTACTGGTAAAACGAGGTTAAAAATTGTCGAATTTTCTTAACCCATCATTAATAGACAAATTATCATTTTTGCTGTTACAATACTTAACATACGGATCTAAAAGTAATAAACCTTTTCTATCCCTAAACGTAGCCATCTTAATCAAGCTAATTTAGCGGAAGCTATCTTAGATAATTCAGATCTAAGGGGAGCTTATTTAACCGGAGCTTGTCTAAATTGGGCAAGTCTTCAAGAAGTTGATCTTCGTGATGCTTGCTTAGTCGGAATTGACTTGAAAAGAACCAATTTAACAGGAGCTTTCTACAACGAATGCACTAAGTTTCCCTCAGATTTTAACCCCCTTGAAGCTAAAATGTTCAAAGCTAAGGACATGACAGTTCAAGAATTACTACCTAGCTTGGTTTATGTATATGGGTTAGGTTGTCAATATTTAGGGCCAAACCTAGCAACTAAATATTGGGAAATATCCTGTCCAAATCGTCAATGGTTAAAGCAATTTTCTGTAGAAAATAAGCAACAAATTACTTTTTTGGGAAATTTAGAGCAACCAGTTAGCGCATTGCAATTACGTTATTCCCAAGAGTGGACGCAAAATTTCATCAACACTTGTTCAAAAATAATTGGTAATTTTGCCAATCTAATTGACTCGACTTTAACCTGATTTTGCAAGAATTCCTTATATTATTGATAATCCCCAACTGCTACAAGTTGGGGATTATCAATAGATGAAAACTCATAAGGAATATTCATCATAAATTCTCCAGTTTTTTCAATCTTTGAATAATTAAAGTTATTCAAAAAAGATTTCCGTCTTCAACCCCTACTCAGACAATACACTCAACCGCACTAAATCATTATCCTGCAAAGGACGATTACTACGAGACACAAATCGTTCTCCTGGACGTAAACCAGCCAAAACCTCTACATTCCCGTCTCTGTTTTCTCCTAACCTCACCATTCTCGCCCTAACCGTCCCTTTCTCCTTATCTCCTATCACCACAAAAATTGTCCCCCGTCCCCCCACAGGTTTCTCCTTAGAAGCTTTTAACGCAGTCTCAGGTATCACCACAGCTTGACTCACCCCTTGACCAAAATTCACCCTAGCGAGTAATCCACTGCCGATTTTTTGACTAGGATTCGGTAAAATAACCTCAATGGGAACCTGTCGCGCCCTGGCATCTGCCGCCGGGGAAATATTCGTCACCCGTCCCACGAAACTGTCACGGGGAAAGGCATCTAAGCGCACCTTAACGGACTGTCCTACCTTAATCTTAGCTAAATCTAACTCTGATACCGGAACAACGACTTTAACCTGACTAAAATCCCCTAAACGGAGAATTTCGCTCCCTGGTTGTATCAAGTTTCCTGTTTCTATCACCCGTTGCAGCACATATCCCGTCATGGGAGACACAAGACGAGTATATGATAACCTTTCCTGTTGCTGCTTAATTAAGGATTCTTGGGCAATAACCCGCCCTTTCGCCACTTGTACCCCAGATTGACGCACCTTTACCTGAGATTGTGCAGAGATCAAGGTTTGCTGGGCGGTGCGGTATTCAGTGCGGGCTAACTCTACCTCCCGTTTGGCGATCGCCCCTTGTTCATACAATTGTTGTAAGCGATCAGCATCCAATTTCGCCTGTTCTAAAGCCACCTTAGCAGATTCTACCTCAGCCTGAGCCGTATTAACTTCCCCCTCGGCGCGAATAACTTCTGACTGTTGGGCCGCCGCTTCTGCTTGTGCTTGTCCAACTGCTGCTTGTAATAAACCATCATCAAGCTGCGCTAACATTTGCCCTTTAGTCACGCGATCGCCCACATCTACCGCTAAACTTAATAATTGTCCCTCAACCTGGGAACGTAAGGCTATTTCTCGCACAGGTTGAGTCGTACCGATATATTCCACTGTATCTTTGAGATTATCCTGGCGAGCGATCGCCACATCGACGGCGGGAATTTCTGGCTTTTTCGGGGCTTTTTGCTCTTCCTGGGCTTCGGTTTGGGGAATAAACTTGCATCCGACGGAAGCAAAGATTAAAACACTGGTTAAGATTAATCCAGTCCCAACACCCTTTTTAATAACCATGAATCTTTGTCTCTGTGTCGTTTTTATTGCCTAAGAATAGCTTAACAAATCTTTGTACTTAGTCGCTTAAACCATAATGTGTGATCCGAGTTAAGGGTAAACTGTCTTTGATGAACAATTCCCTTGTTCCTTTGACCGATTGAAATATAACATCATGCCCCAACCTAGTTACATTTATACCTTATTTGTGAGTCATGTCCTTGAATCCTTGCCGTTTCTCTTGTTGGGCATTATTATCTCCAGTGGTTTATTAGTCTTTGTCGATGAACATGAATTAGTCGCAAAATTTCCCCGTAGCCGAATTTTAGGGGTAATTATCGGCAGTAGCTTAGGGCTATTGCTTCCGGTGGGGCAGTATGGCAATATTCCTGTAACTCGGCGGTTATTGTTGCAAGGGGTATCAATTCCTGTCTGTATCAGCTTTTTAATCGCGTCCCCTACCATTAACCCTTTTGTTATTTTAAGTAGTTGGCAAGTGCTTGGGGGCCACCCCAGACTGATTTTTTTGAGAATTTTGGGAGCTTGGCTGATCGGGATTATTATAGGCTTTGTTTTCAGTACCTATTCCGATAAACCTGTAGCTTCCGAGGGAGAAACCGCTATTCTTGAGACTCGCTCCACTTTAGTTCGCTCAGGAACCATTGTAAGGCCCCTAGAGGGCTTTCAACCCCTTCATCGCGCAGGTAACTTAATTTATGAAAATAAGGAAATGTCGGGGGCTTATCGTACCTTAAAACAACAACTTTATGTCTTTGTCGATAACTTGATTCGAGAATTTCTAGAATTAGGAAGTATTCTGATCCTGGGGGCAGCTATTTCTACTGCTTTTCAAGTCTTTTTGCCTCAAGCTCAACTTTTGGCCTGGGGCCAAACTCCCTTAACTCAAATTCTCGTCATGGGGCTTTTAAGTCTTGTGATTTCTCTTAATTCTCTGTGGGCTGCTTCTTTTGTCAGTCCTTTAACTACCACCCTTTTATTAGGTTCTGGTTTTGTTTTCTTGTTGTTTAATTCTTTATTTAATATTTCTAGTTTGGCTTTGTTATTCGCTACAATTCGCGGGAAAGCAGCTATTTATTTAATCATTATCACAACACAATTGATCCTGCTTTTCGCTTTCGTTCTCAATTTTTATTTTGGTTAACTTAATGTTTGAGCTTCCACAGTAATCCTGATCCCTACCATAACAAAATACTACATTAATGCGGAGAGAACCTACTCGATTGCCTTGATCCCTCAAATGTAAACTTTAATTACAAATCTTAAAAACCGTTGATAAAGGTGCTAAATTAATAATTGAAGCTAATAAAGCTTTCCTGGCAGATCCAGCTTGCAAGGTCAAAACACAAGTTCAAAGGAGAACACCCTGTACCAGTTCATATCTGTCTCGTTAACTCGCAACAACAGCAACCAAGATAGAGGCTTATATTTCCTCAAGTGAATTCAAGGGAGCAAGGCGACTGAATCTATGATTCAGTGCAACTCTAGAGAAGATCAACTAAGAGAGGAGGTCACTGAGGAACTAACGATTTGGTTGCTGTTGTTGTTGTAAAAAAATAATTAAGTCTACAATATACAAAGTTCGTAGTAATGGATTTAGCCATTAGTTATTAATTGATAATTATCCATTGTTGAAATTATAGAATTTGAGGGAAGGGGTAAAAACAGCATGAAAGTCAACTTACAAACCGCCTTAAATGATAGTCATATCGATGGGAACCAAGGCAATAATCAACGACAAATTGCCATTTCCCTGTCATCCTTAGAAGAAACCAGCGATCGCACCCTACCCCTAAACTTAGGGTTAATTTTAGACCACAGTGGTTCCATGACGGGAAAACCCATGAAAACCGTCAAAGAAGCGGCCCTACGTTTGGTAGAAGGGTTGGGGCCAAGCGATCGCCTTTCTGTGATCGCCTTTGATCATCGTGGGAAAGTGATTATTCCTAATCAAATTGTGGATAATATTGAGCGAGTAAAAGGACTTATTCAGAAACTGGAACCTGCTGGGGGAACGGCCATTGATGAAGGGATGAAATTAGGCATTAAAGAAGTAGCAACTGGCAAAGAAAATCGCGTTTCTCAAATCTTTTTACTCACTGATGGAGAAAATGAACATGGAGACAATGAACGCTGTTTAAAACTCGCTAACGTAGCCGCAGAATACAATATTACTGTTAATACATTAGGCTTTGGCAATCATTGGAATCAAGATATCTTAGAAAAAATTGCCGACTCCGCAGGGGGAACCCTCTGTTATATTGAACAACCAGAACAAGCTTTAACAGAATTTAGTCGTCTGTTTACTCGTCTTCAGTCTGTCGGGTTAACCAATGCCTATTTAATCTTAGAATTTATCCCAGAAGTTCGTTTAGCAGAATTAAAACCTGTTGCTCAAGTGGAACCCGAAACCGTCGAATTAAACGCACAAATTGAAGGAAATGCTTATATTGTGCGTTTAGGAGACTTAATGAAAGATACCTCACGGGTGGTATTAGTTAACCTTTATTTAAGTCAATTATCTCCAGGAAGTCACGTTATTGGGACAGTGCAAGTGCGTTATGATGACCCATCTTTATCACAAATCGGGTTACTATCAGAAAAAATTCCTTTAACTGTAGAAGTACAACCAGTTTATCAACCAAAAGTAGATAGTGACGTACAAAAATCCATTTTAACTTTAGCTAAATATCGTCAAACCCAATTAGCAGAAGCAAAATTAGATCAAGGCGATCGCAAAGGGGCCGCTACTTTATTACAAACGGCGGCAAAAACTGCTTTACAATTGGGAGATCAGGGTGCTGCAACAATTTTACAATCGAATGCTACCAGGTTACAAGCAGGAGAAGAACTGTCAGAAGCGGAACGGAAAAAGACCAGAATGGTGTCTAAAACTGTGATTCAAACTCCTCCAGATGCTTAAGATTTTATTTATTCTTGGCCATAATGTCACCCTTAACTATTCAAAGACTTTGTACTGAAGCTGAACAATTTTCAATCATTGAATCTCAATCTGAAGAATCATCTCTTTATGGTGTCACAGATGGTAAAGCTGTGGGAACTTATTTAGAACATAAATTCAAGGCATATTTAAAGCAAAATATGATTTTGTTGAGGGGAGTTCAGCGAATGGTATTGATTTTCCTGAATTACTTATTGATATGAAAGTCACAAGTATTAAGCAACCTCAGTCTTCATGTCCCTTTAAATCTGCTAGACAAAAAATTTTTGGACTGGGATATTCACTGATTATTTTTGTTTACGATAAAATTGATGATGCTATTAATCGTACTGCAAGATTAAATATTCAGCATACAATTTATGTGAGTGCTGATAGAACTGCCGATTTTCAAATGACTCGTGGTATTCATAATATTTTGCAGAATGAAGGAAATGAAGATGATTTAATTGCTTTCATGTCAGATCGTAATTTACCAGTTGATGAAATTGAATCAGTTAATTTAGCGAAAGAAATTATCACAAATCCTCCTAATCAGGGCTTTTTAACAATCTCTAATGCGTTACAATGGCGATTACAATATAGAAGAGTAATTGAATTAGCGCATCAAGAAGATGGTTTAATAGAAATCTATCGAGCAAATTAATGAACAAGACGAAATCTAGAACTAAAATTGAATATGGGGACTTTCAAACACCTTTAATATTAACAGAAAAAATATGTCATAAGTTGATAAGTTTAGGGATTTCTCCTGAGCTTATTATTGAACCGACTTGTGGAATTGGCAACTTTATTAAATCTGCAAATAAAATTTTCAATAATTCTCAAAAAATTATCGGAATAGATCTTAATAAAAACTATATTGAGCAATTAAGTAATGACCTAAATAGCAATAACAAAATCACAATAATTCATGATAACTTTTTTGAAATAGATTTAAACCAAATAATATTAAAATCCAACCCAAAAATACTAATAATTGGGAACTTTCCTTGGGTTACAAATTCACAACAAGGAAGCATAAAAGGGTTAAATTTACCAGAAAAAAATAATTTTCAAGCCCATAATGGGTTAGACGCAATAACAGGAAATAGTAACTTTGATATATCAGAATGGATGTTAATAAAATGTGCTAATTTTTTGCAGAATTATCATGGTTATTTAGCGATGTTGTGTAAAACATCAGTAGCTAGAAAACTTCTCAATTATCTATCTAAAAATAATTATTATCTTTCCTCTTGTGCAACTTACGGAATAGATACTAAAAAATATTTTGATGCAACGGTTGAAGCTTGTTTATTATTGTGTCAATTTGAACCAGGAATTAAAAACTATATTTGTGATGTTTTTACTAATTTAGATACAGAAAAATATGAACAAATTGGCTATTATCATAATAGATTAATTAGGGATTTGACAACCTTTGAAAAATTCAAGTATCTTTATACAAATAAACCGCAAATTAAATGGCGTTCTGGGGTTAAACATGATTGCTCAAAAATCATGGAGTTTCGGAAAATTGGGAAGATGTTCATCAATGGTTTAGGAGAATTAATAGAACTTGAAGATACTTATATTTTCCCTTTACTCAAAGGCTCAAATATTGCTAATGGAGAAATAGGAAAAACACAGAAATATGTTTTAGTTACTCAAAAATTTATTGGAGAAGATACGATAAATATTAAAAAGATTGCTCCCCTAACATGGTATTATTTAGAAAGCCATGCAAGCCATTTAGATAAACGTCAGAGTAAAATTTATCAAAAAAGTCCCCGATTTTCTATTTTTGGTGTTGGTGATTATAGTTTTTCTCCTTGGAAAATAGCAATTTCTGGACTCTATAAAAAGTTAGAATTTAGATTAATTCATCCTCTGGATACTAAACCAGTTATGTTTGATGATACTGTTTACTTTCTGAGTTTCAAAAATCAAGAAAGTGCTAAAAAAATGCTTGATTTTTTAACTTCTTCTGATGTCATTGATTTTTACACATCATTAATTTTTTGGGATGAAAAACGCCCCATTAAATCAAGCATTTTAAATTGTCTTAACCTGAGAAACTTCTAAAATAGATAAAAGCTAATTAAGCCTTTTTAAGATGTTCTGTAAACCGTCTTAAAACCCCATTAATAAAGCGATAACCATCATCATCAGAATAGCGTTTTGCCAGTTCTACCGCCTCATTAATAGCAACTTTTTGAGGAACCTCAAGAAACAACATTTCAGCAACAGCAAGACGTAAAATGTCCTGATCAATTTTCGCTAAACGACGCAATTGCCAATCTTCTAAAACAGCCTGAATTTGTTCATCAATTTCTTTGCGTCGTCGATGAATTGCCCCTAAAATTTCTAAAGCATATTCTCGCACCTCATATTGACTCGATAACTGAATCATTTCGGGAAATTCCACCGCAGTAGCAAGACGATTAATCGCTCCTTGAGTTAAGGTTAAAGCATCTTGGATCATCGTTTTAGCACTTTCGAGGGTGGTAGCGCGAGTTTCATATTTAAAAAGCTGATCATTTCCCCTAACCACCTCTGCTGAGGCCGTTTCTAGAGTATCTTGAATTTCACTGGTGAGGGTACGAATAGCTGATAAAACAAGGTGATTAAGATCAACTTGTTCCAGTTTTTCAGAATTTCCCTTAATTTGACTGAGACTTAATAAAGCGAGTTCACGGGCAATGCGGCGCGGTTGCTGACGAGGGGGCATAATTAACGATCAATCAGGGTTAAGGGTTGAAGACTCTTCTTCTAAGGCAATAGGGTGGTTTTGTTCTTGGTTTAGGGAATTATCCAGAACCACCTGGGGATTATTGTTCGGTTTCGGTAAATTAGAGGGAACGATTACAGGGTTATTAGGGCTGACAATACCCCCAGAAATTAGCACTTTGAAAGCATCTTCGATGGAAATAGGCACGTTAACCACATCTTTGTTAGAAATAATCGCGTACCATCCCGATGTAGGGTTGGGGGTTGTCGGGATAAAAACACTCAACATCGGTTCGTCAAGATGAGCTTGTAGAGAAGGGCTAAGGGTTCCTGTCACAAAACCGATACTCCAAACCCCACGACGGGGATATTCCACCAGAACAACGCGACGAAATTTGCTTTTAGAATCTTTAAAAAGGGTTTCTAAAATTTGTTGTAAGGTTTTATAGACTGCTCCGGCTAGGGGAATAGACTGTAAAATCCGTTCTCCCAAATCCAACAGCCATCGGCCTGCAAAATTGCGGGCCATAAGACCAATGACCAAAATACAAAGCAGTGGAACCGCCAACCCTACGGTTAAATTGAGACAGTAGCTCAAAATCGGATCAAGGCCATCAAAGGGGTTGAGTTGCTTGGGAATTTGGGTTAAAAGATTGATCACCCAGGTAGCGATAGTAATCGTTAACCAGATTGTTGTCGCCAAGGGAATGACAACCAATAAACCCGCGATGAGATCGTTTTTTAAATCCTGTTTGAAGCGTTGCAGCACAGAGTACCAACTCTCCACACACTGACTGAGCCAATTATATCATATTCAGATATTCACGGCATTCAAAAATAGCAAAAGGAGGGAGAAGTTCAGGCTTCATCCCTCCTGTAAGCAAATTTCTGTAAGAATTAATTAGCGTTTGGGAGCTTTGGGACGGGAAGCCATTTTGGGGCTGCTCATGGAGATGCGTAAGCCAAACACACCAATCACAAAATAAACAATTGCCAGCATTAGACTACTTAAACCAATCCGTAAACTTTGCTTAAGAGCTTGAGTTTTCGCTTGATCTTCAGCTTGTTTACGACGAGTGACTAATTGGGTTTCTAATTGTTTTTTCAACTCATCCGTTCTTTTCTTGTATTCGGCGGGATTTTTCGCCAAGTCCCGTAAGCCTTGTAATTGATCCCTCTGTTGACGGGCTGCTTCTAATTGTTGAGCATTGAGTTGTTGTCCTTGAACTTGGCCCGTTTCAATGGCTTGATTAAGTTGTTGGAGTTGTCCATTGAGTCGTTGAGGATTTTTCGACAGAGCATCGACCTGAGTTAAGAAATTCTGAATTTGTTGGGCCCCTTGACCAGCCCCTTGCTGAATTTGCTCTAAGGCGTTGGTTTTGGCTACATTAAGGTTATTAAGGTGTAGGGGAACCATCAAGAGAAAGACAAGCCCCAAAACTGCCGAAAGGATAAAAATAGGGAATCGCAGGTCAAACCCTGATTTTTTCATGGGAGAAGCATCGGCTAAACTATCAATCCAATAGCCGACTAAAATAAATCCTATACCCACGAGAGGAACAACACCCCGATCAACAACACTGGTGACAAGGCCAATTTGCCACTGTTGACTTTCCCACTGTAGGGGAACGGCTAGGGTGACGTAATCTAACAGAGAGGAGAGGATGAAAATCACCCCAATTAGTTTGAGAGCGAGAGAGGTAAAGGCTGGATAATTCATAGTTTTTTATCGGGCTTTGGGTATTAGTTACTTAAGAGAGAAGACAGAAAGCTTAGGGACATTACTTAACTTTAGGATTCAACAGTAGGTTTAATTAACTACCTTATCAGTTTTTTCCCAGAATTTTTACTTAATTATAGGGAAGTTGGTCAGAGCAAAACTCTTACCTGAGATACGAGCTTAAAAGATTTAGGACGAATTCGCAAGGGGTAAAAGTCTAGTCAATATAATAAGTAAGTGAATGTCCATCAGGGTGTGGGAAAACTGCTCTCTATAAGATTCAAGGCAATGAAACAAATTCAAGTATTATCAGATAAAGCGGCCCTAATCACTCAAGCTCTGTCTTGTGTTTTGGAAAAAATCAACATAGCTCTAGAAGAACGGGGATTATGTACCCTAGCTTTAGCGGGGGGAAGTACCCCAAAACCTTTATATGAAGCTCTAGCACAGCAATCTTTACCTTGGGAGAAAATTCATATTTTTTGGGGAGACGAACGTTATGTCCCGGCTAATCATCCTGACAGTAATGAAGGAATGGCCCGTCAAGCTTGGTTAGATGTCGTACCGTTTCCCCCAGACAATATTCACCCCATGCCTACAGGAAGCGGTGATCCGGCCCTTGATGCTCAAACCCATGAAACCCAATTGCAACAATTTTTTCAGGTGGCCCCTGGAGAGGTTCCGGTTTTTGATATTATTTTGCTGGGAATGGGAGATGATGGCCATACCGCCTCTTTATTTCCTCAAACAGAGGCCCTTAAGGTGAGCGATCGCTTAATTACCGTAGGCAATAAAGACGGCCAACCTCGCTTAACTTTTACCTTTCCTTTGCTCAATCAGGCCCGTTGTGTCATCTTCTTAGTAGCAGGAGAGAATAAACGTCCGGCCTTAGCCCAAATTTTTGCTCCTGAAGCGGATGAAACCATGTATCCTTCTAGAGCAGTTCAACCTCAAGGAGAACTTTGGTGGTTATTGGATCAAGCAGCAGGGGCTGAACTGAAGTAATGGGGTAATGGGAAAATTGTCTCGTAGGGGCGAGTTTATTCAACATTTTTGTGAGAATCATGGACTTTTGATCAAAACCAGCCCCTACACCCTCACTCCCCCACCCTTCGGACTTCAGCCTAAATCTCCATAAGACTATCCTAGTTGAAATAAACTGATGATTATTTGTCCTAACTGCGAGCATCATAACCCAGATGGAGCCATACAATGTGAGGCTTGCTATACTCCCTTACCCCAAATGGCCAATTGTCGAAACTGTGGCGCGCCTTTATTAAGCAATGCGACATTTTGCGGTCAATGTGGTATTCAATCACCCTTTGAAACATCATCAACAGCAATGGAAGAAACTAAAGAAACTGTTCCGCCCCCACCACCAAGTTTAGAAACACCTCCAATCACTCCCCCACCCGTTCCCCCTAATATTTCATCTGCCTTACCCCCGCCCCCACCTATACCCACTCCAGCAACCCCCCCCTTGCCCCCCTCGCCTCCTGCACCAACCGTTCCTCTGACTCCTCCTGCACGAAATCTTAGTGCGCCCACCCAACTCCAAGTATTCAACGCGAGTTTGCTCCATCTCCAGACCCAAACTCAGTTAGAATTGCCCCAAGGATTAGAGGTGATTCATCTCGGCAAACCCAATGAACAAATTCCCCCTGATCTTGATGTTTCAGGCTTTCCTGACTCTGATGTGGTGTCTCGGATTCATGCAGATATTCGGGTTGAAGGCGATATCTTTTATATTGAAGATGTGGGCAGTGCTAATGGAACCTATATTAATCACACCGCTTTACCCCCAGGTAATCGTCATCGATTACGGCCTGGCGATCGCATTTCCCTAGGCAAAGGCGACTTGGTAACGTTTATCTTCCAATTATCATAAGTCCAACTTAGCTACTCACCTTCAATCACCCGCAAACATCCCCAAAATCATGGACGGAAAATGGCAAATCGGCTCTTTATTAGGCATTCCTCTTTATCTTGATCCTTCTTGGTTTTTAATCCTAGGGTTGGTAACGTTGGTTAATGCGGAGGATATTAATGGTCAAGGATTGGCCGGAGATTGGCTTTGGTTGGGGTGGATAGCAGGCCTAATCATGGCTTTATTACTCTTTATCTCAGTCTTACTCCATGAGTTGGGCCATAGTTTGATCGCCCGCTCTCAAGGCATTACCGTAAATTCTATCACCCTGTTTTTATTTGGGGGAGTCGCGGCCATCGAACGAGAATCAACAACCCCTGCTGGTGCTTTTTGGGTGGCGATCGCTGGCCCTTTGGTGAGTTTTAGTCTATCGGCTCTCTTTTATAGTCTAATTTATGGCTTGTCTTCGGTTCATTTATTCCCAAGCATGACCGGAAATTGGCACAAAATCCCTCAATTATTAACCTACATGATGGTGGATTTGGCGCGAATTAATTTAGTTCTGGGCATTTTTAATTTAATTCCGGGCCTGCCTTTAGATGGGGGACAAGTCTTAAAAGCGATAGTTTGGAAGCTTAAAGGCGATCGCTTGACGGGAGTTCGTTGGGCGGCCGCTAGTGGTAAATTGGTGGGATTGTTTGGCATCTGTTTAGGACTCTTTTTTATCCTCTTGACGGGAAGTTTAAGTGGGTTATGGTTGGTGTTTGTGGGATGGTTTGTGCGACGGAATGCGGATAATTATGAGCGAATTACGGAATTACAGCAAAGTCTGTTAAATATTTTGGCCAGTCAGGTGATGACCCGCGAGTTTCGTGTGGTGAATGCTCGTCTGAGTTTAGCTCAATTTGCTCAAGAATATATTCTCAGGGAAAGTTATGACCCGATGGTCTATTTTGCTGCTTCAGAAGGACGCTATCGGGGCCTGATTCAGATTCGAGATTTACAAACTATTGAACGCAGTGCTTGGGAGAAAATAACTTTGTGGGAAATTGCCCATCCTTTAACAGAGATTTCTTCCGTTGAGGAAAAAACTCCCCTAGTTAGGGTGATTGAGCAATTAGAAGCTATTTCTGACCGCTATCTCACTGTTTTATCTCCTGCGGGGGCCGTGGCCGGGATTATTGATCGCGGAGATGTGGTCAAGGCGATCGCTGAATATCATCAGTTACCCATTCCTGAGAGCGAAATTAAACGGGTTAAAACTGAGGGAACTTATCCTAATTATTTGCAGTTACCTGCGATCGCTAAAAGCCTTGAAGATCAAAAATGACGAAAAAAGCAAGATAAATGTCTCTTTCGCTTACGATGGGAGAATTGGGTGAAAAGTAGAAGGGTTGATGATGACTGTTGTGCCAAATACAACGAGACTAGAAGGGTTAGAAGCATTATTAATTAACCAGTTACAAAGATCTGGTTTATCTTGTGATCCACTAGAGGTTAATTGTTTCTTAGGAGAATTATTAATTATTCTCGTTGAATCTCCCAATAATTCTGATCTCAATCTTCAAAAAATAGAAGATTGTATTAATAAAGTTTTAGCATCAGAAAATCTATCTCAAGCCTATTTTGTCGAAATTTATTATTTAGTTAATGGAGAATATTGTCAATTAGAACCGCCTTTAAATCCGAGCTTTTTTGATCTATTGTTTGGGCAATTTGTCAAGAAAGATACTCGGCTTTTTTTGAATAAATCTCAAAAGTTAGCAAAATCATGGCTATTAACCCTTAAAAATAGAACAATTATTAATTTCAAGTCTCATCAATTATTATGGTTATTAATTGGGGGAAGTCTGGGCAGTTTTTTGCTGTTAAGTAGTGCTTATATTCTGACTCGTCCCTGTTTATTTGATACCTGTCAAATTATTAGTCAAGCTGAAAATATCGCTCAAAAACCTTTAACTTTATTGATAACTTCCTCAGCAGATACGGAGCTTTTAAAGGTTAAACAAGACTTAATAAAATCTCTTAACCTCTTGCAAAAAGTTCCTTGGTGGTCAAGTTATTATTCAGAGGCTTCTCTATTAGAAAAACAATATAAACAAACCCTAACTAATCTTAATTTAATTCTAGAAGCAAAAGAGCTTGAAAAACAAGCTTTATCTTTATACAAAAATTCTCCTTTACCACTTTCTAATTTACAAGAAATTCAAAGACTTTGGCAAGAATCTCTTGATAAAGTAAACGTAATTAATCAGGATCAATATTTAGATGATATAAGAGAGAATCTAACTCAAAAATATCAAAATAACTTAAACTTAATTGCCAATAAAATAGCCTCAGAAAAAATTGGAACAACCAGTTTAAATGCTGCCAAAGAAGCAGCTAAAATAGCCAATGAACGTCAGAAATCGGCTCAAAGCTTAGCTGATTTAAAATTAGTTTATACCACCTGGAAAACTGGAATTAAAAGAATACAAGACATTCCCCCATCTACTACCGTTTATGACTCCTCCCGTCCCCTTCTCAAAACCTATTTATCCTATTTAGTTAGAGCAGAAAAACGTAAAAATCAAGAAGAAAATGCAGTTAAAATTTACGAGAAAGCTGTGAATCAAGCAAAATTAGCTGAAAGATCAGAAACACAAAATCAATGGTCAAAAGCAGTGAATTATTGGAATGGGTCCATCAATTATTTGCAAAAAATCCCTCAAAATACGTTTCAATGGAATCAATCTCAGCCATTATTATCAGCTTATCCTTTATCTTTAAATAGAGCTAAAAATCAATTAAAAGAATCAATACAAAATCAAAAAATTGAATCGGAACTAAAAGCAATGTGTTTAAAACCTCAAAAAATTTGTCAATATAAAATTACGGAAAGATTGATTAAAATACAATTAGATTCTGATTATTTAGAACAACTATGGAACCTAGCACTACAAGCAAAAGCACAGGCAAATTTACAAATTCAAGTTGAACTTTTAAATCATCTTTCTACCTTTGAATATCGCCTCCAAAACATGAGTAAACTGACGGGAAAATCTATCGAAGTTTACAATGCTGATGGAAATTTAATGACTGTGTATCAAGGACAACAGTAGACAATTCCTTCATCTGACAAAATTTAACAATGATGCACTATACATCAGCAACCACTATCTGCTATAATGTGCAACGCAGGGAAAATACCAATAAGTAAATATACTTAATAAACCATCTTATGACTAACCAACTCCTTTCTCGTTCGTCTTTAGAAACCCCCAAAAACGCCATTTCTCCCTCAATTCAGCAATCATTAGGGACAAAAAGCCAAGAACACCAGATGACACAAGTAAGGAAATCCTATCAAGTTGTACAACAAGTCAAATATTTACATTTACAAGCTGAAATTGATATGCTGCTTCAGCAATTACAAACCCTTAAACAAAATTAGTTTTTTTTAGAGGTAATTCATGAATTACCTCTACAGATAAGATTTTAGGGGGTGTTAGGGTATAAATTAGCGACATATTCCCCGTAGCCATTGTAAGGCAGGGTTTCTTTAATTTCCCAAGATAGGCCTGGCCCTTGACTAATAAACTTTTCAGTTGCTTGTGACCAACGGGGATGAGGTTTATTGGGGTTAACATTGGCCTCAAAATCATACTCATTGGGATCAATAGTATTCCAATAAGTTGCGGGTTTTTCCGCGACAAATTCCACTTTAACCAGAGATTTTGCCCCTTTAAACCCATATTTCCAGGGAATGACCATCCGTAACGGTGCGCCATGTTGTTTTGGTAAATCATGGCCATAGATTCCTACAGCAAAAAAAGCCAACTCATTAGCCATTTCTTCAATGCGTAACCCTTCTTGATAGGGCCAAGGTAAAGAACCCAAATGAAAACCAGGGCCGGTAGTAATTTCTGGGTCATAAAAAGAAGTAAATCTGACAAATTTAGCTTGACTGGTAGGTTCAACCGCTTGCATTAAGGCCTTCATGGGGAACCCAACCCAAGGTAAAACCATTGACCAAGCTTCGACACAGCGAAAACGATAAACTCTTTCTTCTAGGGGAAATTTTCGTTTAAGATCGTCTAGATCATAGGTTTGAGGATTTTTGACTAATCCTGTTACTTCAAGCTTCCAATTCTCTGTGGGTAATTTTTGAGCTTTCAGCCAAATATTTTTCGTGCCACCAAACTCATAAAAATTATTGTATTGTCCTGCCAAAATCTCTTTTGTTATTGGACGATCAACCGTCTTAAAAACGGGAGAGGGTTGAATATTTGGAAGTTTAGGAAGTTGGAGACTCGATTCTAAAGCCGTTTGAGAGGAGGATTTTTGACAACCGTTTAAGGGAATTAAACTTGCTGCAATTCCTGTCCCAATTAAACTTTTTAGGAAGCGACGACGGTTATAATAAACTGTGTCTGGGGTGATTTCGTTTTCACTGATTTGCCAAGGCGGAGGAACAGGAATTAAAGACATTGCAAAAAAAAGAGACTCAGGTTAGGGGAAATAACTAACACGCCTTTGATCTTAACAAATTCTGGGTGAGGAGACGAGGAGATTGGGGAGTCGTCAAAAATAAACAAGAGAGATGGACAGCTTTTTTGTAGGATAGAGTTTAAGGAGAAATCAAAAGTCACCTTAGCACAGAACTCACCGTTTCGCCCGTGATGATTATCCCCAAGATGCTCGTCAGATGGGCAGTAAACATCGATTTTGCTAGGAGATCTCGAAAAAAATCATTGATGAGTAGATCAAAATCGGTTTTAACACAACTGTTGCAACTGCTTCCCCATTGGCGGCAACAAATGTACTTTAAGGCTTCTTTGACAGCATTGTCCCATGCCATGGAAGATCAGGTACTCGCAGGATCTGATCAACCCTTAGTCATCGCTAGTTTTCAACGGGAACGATTTTATCGTCAAGAAGCCCAGCGATATCGACGAATTGCCCAAAAAAGCTCGCAAGTCTACGTTTTAGCTGCGCCAGAAACCGATTTTAAAAATTGTTCTGATGTCTATGAAACCATTGCCTTTGAGCCAACCGATAGCTTAACCCAAGAATGGCACTTAATTGTGATTGGGCTGAACTATGCCAGCTGTTTAATTTGTCAAGAGCGAACCGGGACAACCAAGGAAGAAAACAGTTCAGCAATGGATAATAGTCGCCGTTTTGAAGGTATTTGGACATTTGATCGCCAAGTAACCCAACAGGCCGCTCATATTTTGCTACAACGCATTCAAGGCTATCGTCCCGAACTCAAATCAAAAATTCAACAGGCGCGTCAAACTTATCTCCCCTCAGAAGTTTTGGCGCAAAACGTGGATCAATTTCAGTCTGAAGTGTCAGATAACCGCAATTGGGATACTTTTAATAACAATCCTGATCCCTTTGTACAACGTTTAGTTACCTATCTTCAGGCCAGTCAATATAAACTGATCAAAGCTAACCATTCTCTTGCTATCAAAGAACATAAAGAACGGTTAATTAATTCGGTGACAACGGCCATTCGACGTTCCCTTAATCCTGATGAAATTTTACAAGTTGCGGTGCAGAAATTGGGGGAAGGATTAGGGGTATCTCGTTGTTTGGTCTATCGTTGCCAAGAAACCGACGCAACCGCCATCATTCAACACGAATTTATTAATGCGGGTATTTCCTCAATTCAGGGACAAACTTGGCCATTAAAAAATAATCCTCTGTTTAAGGAAGTAGTCGCTTTACGGGATGCTTTAACCATTGATAATGCTATTAGCGATCCGCGAATTACTAAACTATTAGAGCAACAAAATCAATCTGAAGACGCTTTACAAACCCTTGTTAAAAGTTGTTCAATTTTGTCTTGGATGTTGGTTCCTATTCTCTATCAAGGTAGATTAATGGGAATGTTGGAATTACACCATTGTGGCCCAGATCCCATGCTCTGGAAAGAAGAAGATGTGGCCTTAGTTAATGCGATCGCCACCCAAATTGGAGTAGCTCTGATTCAAGCAGAAGCTTACGCTAATCTTCAAGATCTTAACGAACAATTAGAAGCACTCGATCGCACTCGCTCGAATTTAGTGGCAATTACAGGTCATGAATTACGCACTCCTCTATCTACTATTCAAGTCTGTTTAGAATGTTTGTCCACTGAACCGGATATGTCCCCTGAGTTACGTCAAGTGATGCTGAGTGCGGCCTTACAAGATGCGGAAAGAATGCGAAAATTAGTGCAAGATTTCTTGACCCTTTCTCAATTAGAAAGTGGACGGGTGCAATGGAATGTGGAACCTTTAAATCTTCAAGAATGTGTAGAATTATCTTTAAGTAATGTTCGGGCCCGTCATAAAGATAACCCTTTACCCCAAATTGAAAATCTCGTTACAGATGAATTGCCTCTCATTCAAGCAGATGGAGAATGGTTAGTAGAAGTGTTGGCCAAATTATTAGACAATGCTTGTAAATTTACCAGTCAAGAAGGCAAAGTGACTATTCAAGTTAGTCGCAGTAGTCCTGAACATTTAGAAGTCACCGTGGCTGATACGGGAAGGGGTATTGAACCAAAACGCTTAGAAACTGTCTTTGATCGCTTTTATCAAGAAGAAGGGGCTTTACGTCGCAGTGCAGGGGGAACAGGCCTAGGTTTAGCTATTTCTCGTCAAATTGTTCATGGTTGGGGTGGACAAATTTGGGCAGAATCTTTAGGGAAAGATCACGGAAGTCAGTTTCATTTTACAGTGCCAATTTATTTTGATCAAATTCCTAGTCAAAAAGAGAGACAAAAGCCATCCTCTCCCTCTTTATACCCTAAAAAAAACCGCCCAAAACGGTCAAATTAATCCTAAGTGATCGCAGGAAACTAAGGGATAAGGCGCATAATTAACCCTATCCGAATACAATAGAAAAAAGCACCGACCGACCTATCAGGAGAGAAGTAGTGGTCAGAATTCTCAAACTTGCTCAAATGACATCAAGGGATCTCGCTACCTTAAAGCGACGGGCCGAATTAGATATTGATCAAGTCCTTCCCATTGCCCAAGAAGTGATTACGGCGATCGCTAAAACGGGAGATGAAGGGGTGATTCATTATGCCCGTAAATTTGATTATGAGGGAGCAACGGCCCAGAATATCAAAGTCACTGAAGCAGAATTTGCCGAAGCGCAACATCTCATTGAACCTGAGGTTAAACTAGCAGTAGAACAGGCTTTCCGTAACATTAAAGAAGTCCATCAACGGCAAATGCCAGAAGAAATGAACCTGGCGGAAATTGAGACAGGGATTTTTGCTGGCGAAAAAATTACTCCTATTCCTCGTGTGGGGTTATATGTTCCCAGAGGAAAAGGGGCCTTTCCTTCCATGATGTTAATGTTAACTATTCCGGCGATGGTGGCCGGAGTGGAAAAAATTGTGGTTTGTACCCCACCAGATAAACAAGGAAGGGTTGAACCTGTTTCTTTAGTGGTTGCTCAAATGGCCGGGGTGACAGAAGTTTATAAATTAGGCGGTGTCCAAGCCTTAGCGGCCATGGCTTTAGGAACGCAAACTGTACCAAAAGTAGATAAATTAACGGGCCCTTGTAGTATTTATGGGGCAGCGGCCAAGCGTATTTTATTTGGGACGGTGGATGTGGGTTTACCTGCGGGCCCCAGTGAATCAATTATTTTAGCAGATGAAACCACTAACCCCCAGTTAGCTGCCTTAGATTTATTGATTGAAGCTGAACATGGGCCAGACTCTGCGGCTTTATTAGTTACCCATAGTGAAACTGTTGCCCAAAAAGCTAGTCAATATGCCTCGGATTATTTACAAAAACTTCCTCAATGGCGACGGGAATTTTGTGAGGCGGGGTTAGAAGCTTATGGGGGAATTATTCTGACTTCTAGTTTACAGGAATCCCTAGATTTTATTAATGAATATGCTCCTGAACATTTAGAAATTTTAGTCGAAGATCCCTTACGATTAGTGGGTAAGGTGAAAAATGCAGGGGAAATTTTACTCGGAAAATATACCCCTTCTTCTGCTGCAACTTATGCGATCGGAGTTAATGCTGTTTTACCCACAGGAGGGTTTGCTCGTTCCTATTCAGCCGTTTCTGTTTATGATTTTCTTAAACGTTCTACGGTCGCTTATTTAACGTCAGAAGGGTTTGAGCGTGTTAAACAAACAACCCAAACCTTAGCTAATTATGAAGAGTTTCCGGCCCATAGCATGGCAATAGAAGAACGAGAAAAGTTATTGTAACTTGGGTTGATTTTTGATTCAGAAGAAAAAAAATCAAATTAGGAGTCAACAAAACTTGTCCCTTAACGACTCCTAATTAATTTCAACTCAAGCATTAACTATTTTTTGTCCGATTGTTTTTTGTACTGAATCACGATTCCGGCTAATCCCATTGCTAGTAACCCATTCACTAAACTTGGTTCAGGAATAGTTGTGCCGCCTGTAGTTGTGCCGCTGATGGTTGTACCGCCTGTAGTTGTGCCACTGATGGTTGTACCTGTAGTTGTGCCTGTAGTTGTGCCTGTAGTTGTGCCTGTGGTTGTGCCGCCTATGGTTGTGCCTGTGGTTGTGCCGCCTATGGTTGTGCCGCTTGTGGTGGTGGTGGTTGGCAGATCACCACCCATAGGGCCAAACAGGATATTGCCGACAAGATAAAAAAGGTTATCCCCTAACAAATCCGATGCTGGGGTATCTGGATAAACGAGAGGATCTGATCCACCTGGTAAGCCAACATAACCGACAGGTTCAAATCCTCCATCGGGTTGCATTACATCGGAAAGGGTAAACGTAAAATCGGGGTCTTCATCCGTACCCGGAACCATGTCATCTACATCAGTGATGGGAATGGTGACATTACCGGGAGCTAAATTGCCTGTATTCTGGATAAATAATTTATCCCCTGCACCTGTGTACGAGACTCCCAAACGGTAGCTTTTAAGAGGATTAAAAGTAGTAAGAGAAATGGGGGTCACGAATTCTGCATAAACAAAGTCTTTATAGGTGAAAGTACCGGTTGTTAAAGGCCCAATTGTTACTGGTGTGTCTAAAATTGGAATACCAATACTTGGATCATTAGCATCAACCTCCCAAATCTGCAATTGATGCTCGTTTTGTAATATTGGATTACCATTATTATCACTTCCGCCAGCATAAACACCTAAGGCAAGTATTTGATTATTAATACCAGTAGTATTTCCTAATTGAAATTCAAAACCGAAAGTCACTGGGAAATTATTGTCATCATTAGCACCTCCCGTAAATTCATAACCTAGGGTAGCCCCATTAGCATTTACTGCACTACCAAAGCTTAAAATAACACCTAAAGATAGGGTTGAGAGCCATTTCTGTCCACAAATACTCATAATTTTTGTTTTGATAATTGAATCCGCTAAACTCATCCTATCAAGGGGTTTCTAACTTAAATCTGTGGTAAAGATTAAAAAAAATAAGTGTATTTTTTCCGATATAATTAGTGATTATTGTCAACATTTTTGTGATAATTGTTGAGATAAAAATATAAATATATATAAACGGATAAATTTGTCTACAAAACTGTTTTATTTGTTGATATTTGCTTATAATAAGTTCTAAAAGTTTAAAAATTGCTCACATTTAGTTACAATCTGTCTAACTTCTTAACTTACCGTTACAATGTAGAGAGGTCAGTCAGGCGAGTTAGATTCTAAGAAGTCTGGCCTTAATTTAACTAAATTTTAAGTTATCCATCAATAATCAATCTCTAAAAATCCTTAACCCTTGTCTAGCAAAGACATACAGAGTTTTAGGCTAATATGTAACCCTTTTGAGATTTCCCAATTTGTTGGATCGATGATTAATTGAAAATTGACTAAGTTTTCATCAATAATTAAGTTTTGTAATGATACAAGACAAAAGATGTCACATTTTTATCGTTATATTGAGCAAGATTGTCCAATAATTCAATTTCGTATCTCTTTGTGATGAAGTTTCTTTACAAGATTTTGATAGCTAATAAAAGTAGGGGGAGAACGGCCGTTCTCCCCCTACCAGAAATTCAAGTGTTAAACAAAAGTAAATTTAAGGTTCAACCCAACGGCCATCCGCTTTAATTAACTCAATTAATTCTTGAACCCCTTGGCCTTCAGGTACTTTTTTAATTTCTTCCCGGCCCCGATACAAAGAAATATAACCAGCTTGCTTACCCACATAACCGTAGTCAGCATCGGCCATTTCTCCAGGGCCATTCACAATACATCCCATAACAGCAATATCTAACCCTGTCAGATGTTTCGTCGCTTCTCGTACCTTATGTAATACTTCTTCTAAATTAAACAAAGTACGACCACAAGAAGGACAGGCCACGTATTCCACCATAGTTTTACGCAGTCCTAGAGCTTGAAGAATACTATAACAAACAGGGATTTCTTTTTCAGGGGCCTCCGTCAAAGAAACGCGAATTGTATCCCCAATTCCTTGCGCTAAGAGGGTTCCAATTCCTGCGGTAGACTTAATCCGTCCATATTCCCCGTCTCCTGCTTCTGTTACCCCTAAATGTAGGGGATAATCCATTCCTAACTCATCCATACGCTTTACCATGAGGCGATAGGCTGCTAACATGACAGGAACACGGGATGCTTTAAGAGAGATGACAATGTTATAAAAATTGAGAGATTCACAGATGCGGATAAATTCTAAGGCAGATTCTACCATGCCTTCGGGGGTGTCTCCATAAGTAAATAACATCCTTTCTGCTAAAGAACCATGATTAACCCCAATTCTCATCGCTTTTCCTTGATCTCGCAGGGAAATAACTAAAGGTTCTAGGGTTTCGCGGATTTTATCACCAATTTCTGCAAATTCGGCCTGGGTGTATTCGCTGCGGGTTAGACTGGGTTTCTCAAAGACATATAACCCTGGGTTAATGCGGACTTTATCAACGTGCTTAGCCACTTCTAGGGCGATTTTTAAACCATTATGATGCACATCTGCAACGAGGGGAACAGGTTGATAAACTTGGGCTAATTTTGCTTTAATTTCGGCTAAAGCTTTAGCATGGGCCATACTGGGCACTGTTACCCGCACAATTTCACAGCCAATTTCATGTAAGCGGCGAATTGCGGCTACTGACCCATCAATATCTAGGGTATCCTCATTAATCATGGATTGTACCACAACGGGATGACCGCCCCCAATGGTGACATCTGCCACTTTGACGGGACGGGTTTGGCGACGGTGTATAGTGGTATCAAATTCAGGGGTGGAGGTGTTTTTAGGGGTTTCCAGGGTTTGCATGGTGGATTGATATAAGATGATTGGGTAGCGAATTTATCCAAGTCTTATTTTAAGGGACTGTGTGAGTATTATTAGTTTATTTGTGGAATTCAATGATTAGCAAAAAACGTTTACGCAATCTTCATTATACCCTTGCTCCATTAATGATTTTTCCTTTACTATTAACTGCGATAACGGGATCATTATTTCAAGTTGCTGAATTAACGGGAAATGGTCGAGAATTTTCCTGGTTATTGGCACTTCATCGCGGTAAATTTGGGATGATTGATTTACGAATGGTTTATCCTTTTTTGAATGCTTTTGGGATTTTGCTGTTGGGTGTTACAGGGATTTTGATGTGGTTACAAGTTAGGCGAAAAATATAAGATAAAACAACAGAAAATACTACTCAATAGCAATGATTTCAACTTTATCCCCTACTTTTAAAACTTTATCCACTTCGGAATCTTGCACTTTTGTATTAACACTAACTCGATAAAAATGATTAAATTGACTGGAGTTAACCCAACTGGGTAAAGTTGCTTTTCTTTTCTCTATAAATTGCTGTTGAAACTTCTCTATTATTTCTCCTGTATGGGAATTTTTTGTCGGAACAATACAGCGTTGACATGGGTTAATTCCTTGAAAAAATACCTCACCTATCCGAAAATTAACCCATTGATTTTCATTGCCAAATAATTGATCTTCCCAGAATGGAGGAACCCCATTAATTTCTAAATTTGCTCTTAATCTTCGTCTAATTTCTTCTAAATTAATGTGAGGAAACCACTCAGAAATCGTTGTTAGAGTTGCGTTACTAATAATAGTTGGCCCCGATGCTTTTGTATCATCAGGAAATCCGGTTAATTGATTTTCTTTTAAATGCACATAAAAACCAAAATAATCACTTAACCAAGTTTCTAATGCTTTTTTTTCTGTACTTAAGTTAAATTTGATTCTTGACTCATTTCCTTCAATTTGTAAACTAATATTAGTTAAGTCTTGGTCAAATAAAGCTCTTAATTGATAGATTTTTGAATTGCGTTTACCGTTAACATATCTATCATTATCATCAAAAATAGCCCATTGTCGATCATATTTTAATGCACCACTTTTAAGGATAGTTGCTTCAGAAAAAGATATTCCATCTAAAGATTTAATAGGATAGATAATAATCTTGGACAAATAAGCTATATTTTTAGGCTGTAACATTAATTTTCCTCTCTATTATTTGACTTCTGTAGGGGCTTAATAATATTAAGCCCCTACCATATTATTCCTATCCAATAATAATACCCCCATTACAAACCGCCGCATTGGGTTGATCATTGGGAAAATCTGTATCAGCAACTAAAGCATAAATTCCCGTCCCCACTTCTTCTAGGGTTAATTGAGAAGTGGATAGGGTTAAAGCAGGTTGAGAGGGAGAAGATTGAGTAATACCTTGGGTTTGCCATCCAATCAGACAAATCCCCGTAATTAGGGCCAGTATAGCTAAAATGAGCCATTGCTTGATTTTGTATCTTTTCATAACAATTTAATCAGAGATTTGACAAATTTCCTGTAAGATTATGATATCAGAAAGCCTCCTCTGGGGAATAATAAGAAAGTAAACCTTAATCACCAAGATAATCTAGGTAAGATGAATTTAGTAAGAATCTGGGTAATTGCGGCTAATGGATTTCGAGAAGTTATCCGCGATCGCATCCTCTATGTTATTGGTTTTTTTGGGGTTGTTTTAGCCCTGTCTTTACGCTTACTCCCAGAAATTTCTGTCGGGGCCGATGGGAAAATTTTCCTGGATGTGGGGTTAGGAATGATTTCTTTTTTAGGGGCAATTGTCGCAATTTTTGTGGGGACGGGATTAATTAATAAAGAGATTGAAAAACGAACAGTTTTATTGTTGATTCCTAAACCTATTAGTCGCAGTGAATTAATCGTTGGTAAACATCTTGGTTTATGTGGGGTACTTGCTGTGATGATTGCTATCATGACAGTGCTTTATTTTGGATTATTGAGTTGGTCAAAAATCACTTTCTCTCCCGTTAGTTTACTGATTTCTCAATTATATTTATTATTAGAATTAGCTTTGTTAACGGCTGTTTCTATTACTTTTGGTGTTTTTACCAGTTCAATTTTGGCAACCCTTTTAAGTTTCG
The DNA here is from genome assembly GCF_034931425.1 of Crocosphaera sp. XPORK-15E. Lineage (NCBI taxonomy): Bacteria > Bacillati > Cyanobacteriota > Cyanophyceae > Chroococcales > Aphanothecaceae > Crocosphaera > Crocosphaera sp. XPORK-15E. The sequence continues at coordinate 134,012 of NZ_JAYGHQ010000012.1, read as the reverse complement.
GAATCTATTTCATTGGACATCTGAGTAGTGATTTACTAAAGTTGGCGACAATTAGCAAAAATCCTAGCATTACTGCTTTAACAGAAGGGATTTATTTAATCGTTCCCAACCTCGAAAGATTTAATCTTAAAAATACGGCAGTCTATGGTATTCTTCCCAGTGGTTTAGATTTAACCATGAATGCTCTCTATGGCCTAGCTTATATCATTCTTCTCCTAGCAATTTCTAGTTTTATTTTTTCGAGAAGACAATTTTAAATGTTGCTTTTTATGACCTTTTTTCAAAGATTATTTACTCTAGGAGAATTTACCTGTATACTGACTCAGTAGGGGTATTATGGGACAAACCAGGACAAAAAAGCTCGTGGGAACCTTAGCAAGTCAATATTCAGGGATTATTAAGCAACAGACAAAACTGTCTCATCAAACGGGTAGCTATGATGGACAGAAAGAATTTCTTAGGGCCATTTATCATCTGTTAAATTCTGGCATAAATCATCAGGAAATCATTGCCAAAATTTTAGCTATTGTTGGCAATAAATATAGCGCAGATAATGCCATTTTATTACGCATTGAATCATCCATCTGCCACATTTACCAAGCTTGGGCCGCGACGGAAAAGAGTTTGCTCGAAAGGTTGGTTAAGAATGAATGGGTAAAGTTATTCCATTGTACCGCCCAACATCAAGTTTACCAGTTTTGTCAAGCGGGTGCTATTCTTGGCCAATCTCTAGATATTACCCCGTCCAAAAATATTGAGGAGGAAGGGGATTTTCATTATTGTATTTTAAGTGTTCCTATCTACCTGAGTAAACAGTTATTTGGCTATTTAATCTTAGCAACTAAAGAAGCAACTCGTACTTTTTCCCTAGAAGAAATTGAAACCTTAGAAATTGTTACGGATCAAATAGCGATCGCTATTCAAAACAGTCAATTACAAGAGCGTTTAAATCAGCTAGAATTAGAAAATAAGAGACTGCAATCTGGCCATCAAAATAAAAGTGATTATCTCTCCCACATGAGTCATGAATTACGCACACCTCTGGCGGGAATTTTGGGCTTTTCTAAGATGCTTAAAGAAGAACTTTATGGCCCCTTAAATGACAAGCAAAAACAGTATGTTAATGGAATTAAGGTGTCAGGAGATCATTTATTAGCTCTTGTTAATGACTTTTTAGATCTCTCTAAAATTGAAGCAGAAAAAGAAGAAATATTTTTAGAAACTGTGGCAGTTGAAGATATTTGTTTGTCCGCAATTTCTATGGTTCAAACAAAAGCAAATGAGCAAAAACTAAACCTAATTTTTGATGTTGCAGACAACATTGATTTCTGTACAGTTGATCAACGAAAGATCAAACAAATCCTTCTTAATTTACTATCTAATGCCATTAAATTTACTGAAAAAGGCTCAGTTACTTTGCAAGTAAAACGGACTCAAAATATTCTTATATTTTGTGTGATTGATACAGGAATTGGCTTAAAAGAAGCCGATCAACAAAAACTTTTTCAACCCTTTCAACAAATTCATAATCACCTCAGTCGCAAACACAAAGGGACAGGGTTAGGATTAGCATTATCCCGTAAACTAGCGCAATTACATGGCGGAGATCTCACCTTAACCTCTGAATTTGGCCAAGGGAGTTGTTTCACCCTAGAATTACCGATTCAAGTTGATAGTAGTATGAGTTAAGAATTTGCTAAAATAAAAATAAATCCCTGAAAATTTCAGCTTAAACATAAAATGCTAACAGAAAAACTCAGCCAATTAAAAGCAATTTTTCAACCAATGAAACAGGTATTAATTGCCTATTCTGGGGGTATAGATAGCACTTTAGTCGCCAAAATCGCCTATGATGTTTTAGGCGATCATGCGTTAGCTGTAACCGCAGTTTCCCCCTCATTATTGCCCGAAGAATTAGAAGAAGCCAAAATTCAAGCCGCTACCATTGGCATTCCCCATGAGTTAGTCTACACCCATGAAATGGATAACCCTAACTACACAGCAAACCCCGTCAACCGTTGCTATTTTTGTAAAAGTGAACTCCATGACACCCTCAAACCCCTCGCCTTAAAACGGGGCTATCCTTATGTAGTAGATGGGGTTAACGCCGACGACTTACAAGACTATCGCCCAGGAATACAAGCGGCCAAAGAGAGGGGGGCGCGATCGCCTTTAGCCGAATTACATATCACAAAACTGGAAGTTCGTCAACTCTCCCAAGATTTGGGTTTACCTTGGTGGGATAAGCCGGCCCAACCCTGTTTGAGTTCCCGTTTTCCCTATGGTGAAGAAATTACGGTGGCGAAACTGCAACGGGTAGGACGAGCCGAAATCTACCTGCGCAACCTAGGATATCACAATTTGCGGGTGCGTTCTCAGGGAGACACAGCCAAAATTGAGTTACCCCCAGAGGTAATCAAAGACTTTGTTGTTACGACTAATTTACCCCAACTGGTGACGAAATTTCAAGAGTTAGGCTTTATTTATGTCACCCTTGATTTAGAAGGGTATCGTAGTGGGAAAATGAACCTAGAAATTTTGGGCAAAGATAGGGTTAACATTTAACTATTGTAATTGATAATAAACCCCCCAAATAGCCATAGCGCGTAAATAATGACAAGCACGAAAGGTTCCCACGGCGGTTATCGCTTCAGGAGTGCGAAACTGTAGACCATTTTCATACACCTGTTTAACCACCGCTTCGGTTAATTTTAATGCTTCATCTTTCATGCCCATTTGTATTAGAAATGCAGCCAAACCGAAATTAATTCCTGTCCAAACTTCTTGGGGATGAGTTGAATTAGGATCTTCGGGTGTACCGTCAGGTTTCATGCCATTTGCTGCCCCATATTTTCCGTTTTGAAACTTCAAGAAACAAGCCTCATAAACTTTACTTAAAGCTGAGGTTGCATATTGTTGTTCAACCACATCAGGTAAGTCCAATAAACGGGCATAAAATTGACCGGACAATTGATCAGCCATTACCACATCTGATCCACTTTCACTGTCCAATTTATAGTATTCTCCATTCCATAAAGTTTGGTGATAAATTGAGCGTGATTGTTGTAACCAATTGGTATAATTGGTAAGCTGTTCTTGTATTGATTCTGGATAATTTTCTGGTTCTAATTGTGGATTATTGGGAGGATTTTCTAATAAGATTTCGCTGATTTTTATGGCAGCTTCTAAAGCAGCGATCCATAGACCCCCACAATAAGCACTAATACCCTGTAATTCCCAGTCATCAAAAGTTTGATCTGGTGCGCCAGAATTTTCAGGAATACCATCATTATCTAAGTCAAATTCTTTGAGATAATTTAACGTTTCTGGAACGGCGGCCCAACATTCCCAAAGAAAGTCAATATCCGTTGACCCAGTTAACATAAAATCCCGATAAACTTGTAAGACAAAATCACTGCCTAAGTCCTTCCAAAGATTACAATCTTGATAACTGGTATAGTTAGTTTTTTCCCAAGGATGTTCATTAGGCGCACCTAAATCATGGGGGGTTGCTCCCTTGACTTTTCGTAAGCCTTCGGCCTGATTATAACCAATAATCCTAATGGTATCATCACTGGTCGGAATTGCCCGTGCAAATGCTTCCATGACTGCTTTTTCTAAACGAGGCCATAACATCAATAATCCAAATGAGCCATATAATCTTACATCCAGACTTTCATACCAACAATAATCCAAACATTCTAAGACACCAAATTGTCCGACTGGATCATTCTCTGATGCTGCTGTCCAAAGAGTTCCCCCATCAGTTAATAAGTATAATTCGTTAAACAATGCCATCTTAAACCAGTCGGGTAAATCCTGCCGTTTTAAGATAGGAGACTGCCATTCTTCTACTTTTTCCCGCCACACATCTGAATGTTTTAACGCCGTTCTCACCATTGCCCAACCATTTTGACCATTGCGACCAAAATAGTCAGTATAGCGGCGAAAATATTGCACACCTGGGGCGAATTCGGTGACAGGTAAATCCCAAGCTAAAATAAAGGGAATTTTCTTAGTTCTGCCAGGTTTAATAGTAAACCGAATCGCCATCGCTGCCGCAATTTGTTCCCCAGGTTCGGCCGGTGTTTCATCTTCTTGATCTGGCAATGATCCATTCATAGCAAAATAGTCCCAAACCTCAGAACCATCCCCATTAGGATTCCATTTCCCCAGATAAAAAACCTCAACACTGGGATTAGTTACACTGGCAATACAAATCTGTCCTTCTCCCTCTTGAACTTGTGCATGAGGTTGCAAACGATTAAGAATAAAACCGACCCGAAAATTATCTTGTATCCACTGGTTAAAATTGCCTGTACTATGACCCCATCTCGGTTGATATTCATACTCAGGACTACCATCATCTCTAACGGTAATTTCTGGAGATTTAATAGCATTAGTAAACCAACCTACAATATTTTGCCAAGTCAGCATAATACTGATGGTAAGGGGTTGATCTGTGGGGTTATGAACAGTCCATTCAAAAATGCCTAACGGATAACTGGTTTCTTGATAGTTATTCGGAATAATGGGGGAAAATTGCTCACAAATTATTTGCGCTTTAAATACCCCTTCATATTGATACCAACTACAGGGATATAGTGCATGATAAGTTCCCTTTTCTTGTGGATACCAGGCCCAACGAGAGAGGGTTTTATCTTCCGGTGTTTCCGTAGATAAAGCATAAGCTTGGGCTGTCCCATCTTCTAGTTGTTCAAAAATACTAAATTGACAAGATGGGATACTTTTAAAAATATGTTCTCCCCCGTCTAAATGCCAAAGGTTGAAGTCACCACGAGGGGAACGGCCAATACAACCGGCCCCAAACCCACCGAGGGGCATTCCATGCCAGGGGCCATCATCTAAATTACTAGCATAGCGCACAGTATAGGGGTTATCCCATCCTTGACCGATAGGACGTTTCCAAGCGCAAGAGGGGATGTTTGGGAGAGAAAATAGAGTCTTCATGAGTTTATATTGTAGGGCATGAAGGTAACACTGTTTAGCTGAATTTTATCAATTAGGTTAAAATAATTCTTCTTGTAATACTTCTAATTCTTGTTCGGTTTCTTCTCCATTTAATAATAATTGAGCCGCTTCTAACATATCATTAACAAGCTCTTTTAGGTCTTCTTTATTATCAAGATAGGTTTTCAATGCTTCTAAGGGATCTAAACTTTTTCCTACCCCTAATTCTGGTAAACGGGGACGGGCCAATTGACTAATTAATTCAGGACGAATGGTATAACTATGGGCAGACTTTAAAGCATCATGAATTACTGCACTATTAACTAAGTCTAATTGTTCTGACCGAATTTGATAATTTAATCTGACAACAGCTTCCTCAATATTCTTTTTATCAATGGCTTTTAATAAAGCATCTTGGGGATCTTGTTTATCAGAAACATCAATTTTTATGGTACAAAAGGAACGAGCAGGTAAGGGGCAAAATTGCCAATTTACTTCGCCTTTTTTCACGGTTAATAAAATATATCCTTTTTCTTCTTTTTCTTCGCTAAAATCCACCCTTTCAATACTGCCAGGATAAATAATTGGGGGATTATTACTTGGATTCAAATTTTGGTATTTATGGACATGGCCTAAGGCCACATAATCAAATTCAGGACGAATTAATAAAGAAATAGGAATGGTAAATCCTCGACCAACAGCTAAAAATTGTTCAGCCCCAAATCTCGCTCTATTCACCATTAAATGTCCTAATAAAACTGTGGGATTTTCTTGATCTAACTGTCTGATTTCTGCCTCTAAAGCCGGTCGAAGGGCTTCGATTAATAATTGATTAATATCATCTAAACATAACCCTTCTGTTTTGGATTTAGTTAATAGTATAGAACGGGTTAACCAAGGCAATGTAATAATTTGAATATCTCCATTTTTTGTCGAGATTCTATGGGTTTCTAATTTATCTCCTACAATAAAACCAGGAACAGCTAATGTTCGATAAATACATAAACTTGCGCCCCCATTTCCTTGAGAATGTTGGTCATGATTTCCTACTAATAAAATGGTGGGAATATTCGCATCTGCTAAGCGTCGAAATTGAGCAGCAAAGGCTTCATGAATATAAGGGGGAGGTGTGGCATCAGGAAAGGCATCACCCCCAAATAAAACGAGGTCTACAGCTTCTTTAATGGCACAATCAATACATAAACTTAAGGACTTAATAAAGTCTTCTAAGCGGCTATTTAAGCCTGTTTTTGGGTTGATTCGTCCATGAGAGAAACCGCTACCTAGGTGAATATCAGAAAAGTGGAGAATTTTAATCATGATAGATAAAAAGCAAGAGACAATCCTTAAGTTAACTATATTTCTTTATCGCTTCTACTTCTTGGTAATTTCTATTACTCAATCAAATCTCTGCAATACACACTTTAGTAATTTTGTCAAACTGCTTCAAAAAACTACACAATCATTTTAGTACATCTGCTCAAAATAAATCCCATTTCACCCAGTTAACCAAACAAATACCCTAAACTGAAACCTTTTCCCTACGCCAAATCTGGGTTTAAGCCTATTAAATTAATGAAAGACAGACGTACTGTAGATTTTTCTTGTTACTATAATAGCATCAAAAGGCGTAAACTCGTTAGCTATTGAGAATAATTCTTACACATTTCTTTATGTAACGAAATTAGACTGATTGAAATAAATCAATCAGTCTCTCTAACTCATAAATATTAGTTATACTTAAAGGCGATCGCCGGAAAATGCGAAGAAACTTGCGGGGTAAACAAGAAGATTAATGGAAATTACCCTCGGAATCTCAATTAATCAAGGTAGAATAAGAAAGGCTGTAAAATTTGCAGCTTCAGAGGAGGTGCGGGATGACAACTTTAAGTTTAACTCGGCAAGACATTTCGGCGTTGACGGAGAAAGATGTCGCCGATCTAGCGGTACGCTTAGAACAGGATGATTATACCGATCCTTTTGAAGCCCTTCAAGATTGGCACACCTTGCGAGCGATCGCCTTTCAACGTGAAGATTTGGCTGAACCCTATCTTTACTTGCTTGATATCGAAGCCTACGACGAAGCATAATGACCATGCTTCCATCTAAACAAGTCCTCATAGGCATTGGTGGCGGTATTGCTGCCTATAAAGTCTGTGAGGTTATTTCTTCTCTGTTCCAATCAGGGGCAACAGTTCGGGTTATTCTTACCGACACAGCCCAACAGTTTATTACACCCCTAACCGTCTCTATCCTGAGTCGTCATCAAGCTTACACCGATCAAGATTTTTGGCAAGCCACTCATTCCCGTCCTCTACATATAGAATTAGGAGAATGGGCTGATATCTTCTTAATTGCCCCTTTAACCGCCAATACCCTTGGTAAATTAACCTATGGGTTAGCAGATAATCTGCTGACGAATACGGTTTTAGCCTCTCGTTGTCCCATTTTGCTTGCTCCTGCCATGAATACGGAAATGTGGGAACAATCATCCGTACAGCGCAATTGGCAACAGTTACAACAAGATCCGAGATATCATAATATTGGGCCGGGGTCGGGTTTATTAGCTTGCGATCGCGTGGGTTCAGGACGCATGGCCGAACCGTCAGAAATCGTGACCAAGCTTCAATCTTTAGTATATACCAACGGTCAACAAGATTACCAGGGAAAGCGCATTTTAATCAGTGCTGGAGGAACAAGAGAACATCTTGATCCAGTACGGTTTATTGGCAATCCTTCTACGGGAAAAATGGGCTTAGCTTTAGCACAGGCAGCCAGCGATCGCGGGGGAATTGTCACCTTAATACATGGCCCCATTGCTTCAGAATTACTGCCTATTTCACCTCAGTATAAACGAATTTCGGTAGTGAGTGCGGCTGAAATGGAAACAGCTATGTTTAGTCATTTTGCTGAGGCAGAGATTATTATTATGTCTGCTGCGGTAGCTGATGTTAAACCTGCTCACTATGCCAAAGACAAATTACCCAAAAGTGCTTTATCAAGATCATTGGATTTAGAGCCTGTTCCCGATATTATTGCTCAATTAGGACAGAAGAAACAACCTCATCAATGTTTAATTGGTTTTGCTGCACAAACTGGAGATATTGTTACTCCTGCCATTGATAAATTAAAGCGTAAACAGTTAGATATTATTGTTGCTAACCCAGTCGATGTTAATAATGCAGGGTTTGGCAGTGATACAAATCAAGCCATATTAATTAATGGGAAGGGGCAACAAAAAAAAATAGAATCTTGTAGTAAATTAGAATTAGCTCATCAATTATTAGACTTTATCAATGAATAATTGATAATTAATAATTCATTTGAAAAAGAAGATTTTTTATTATAGTATTAAAGAACTAAGCGCATTCCCTTGGCAACCCATGACATCGACTATACCTACTTATCAAATTCAATGGGAAAAACTGCCCGACGATTTTATCTTACCCGATGATCCAGTGGATAATATTCATCAACCTGCTCTTGCTGCTGCCTTAACCGACAGTTTAGAAAATGCGGGCAAAATCCCTGACAATGCCATCACAACCACTAATTATGGCATCTGTGCCACAGTCAACGGCAAAATTGTCATAAAAGCCCCTGACTGGGCTTATATACCCCTTCTGTGTGTACCTAAAGAGGAAATTGCCCGTAGCTATACCCCTCAATTACAAGGAGAAACCCCGATCATTGTGATGGAATTTCTCTCAGATACAGATGGGAGTGAATATTCCAGTAAACCGACTCATCTCCCTGGAAAATGGTTCTTTTACGAGAAAATTCTCAAAGTTCCTCATTACATCATTTTTGAACCCTATCGAGGTTTAATTGAACATTATCAATTAGGTAAATTAGGGGAATATGAAATACAATCTGCTGATGATAATGGACGTTATTGGATTCCTCAGTTAAAGCTTTATTTAGGGCTTTGGGAAGGCACAAGAGAACAACGTAAAGGCTATTGGTTGCGCTGGTGGAATGAAGCCGAAGAGTTGTTACTTTGGGGGTCAGAATTAGCCCTTCTCGAACGTCAAAAAGCTGAAGTTGAAAGACAGAAAGCTGAAGTTGAAAGACAGAAAGCTGAAGTTGAAAGACAGAAAGCTGAAGTTGAAAAGCAAAAAGCTGAAGTTGAAAGACAGAAAGCTGAAGTTGAAAAGCAGAAAGCTGAACGTTTAGCTGCTCAATTACGGGCGGCTGGAATCCAACCTGAATTGTAACAGATTCACAGGTTCAATAAGTAGGGGTCAACGGCCGTTGACCTTTACATGAGGTTATCCATCCCAGAATAAATAGGTGACATACCCACGCATTCCGCGTAGCGACCTACGGGGCTTCCTCTTTCAACGGGATCAGCCTCCACAAAACAAGTTTTGTTTTGGTCTTACGTTCCCTCCGCAGGTCTTACTCACAAAAGTGGTACGCTCCTGGCGTACAGTTTTCACTGCACCGAGGCAGACTCCCTGTGTCCCAAGGAGTATAAATTGTTCTTCGACAAATCACTGTTTGGACTTACGCTATTGCTGCCGACTTTTTGATTCTGAGCGCGATTTCTTTTCCCGATCTGACAATGTTCCTGCGCCGAAAGTATTGCTACTTTGCTTTGATGTTAGGCTGTCTGTCAATCCAAAGTTCGGGTGGGTCGCAACCAGAAGACAGTATATCACAAAAGTGCTGCCTTGGCTATCATCCCTCGATTTTCGTTCCTCAATCGGGGATTTCTCGCCAAGAATTGGTTAAATAGTTTAAGACAATGATGACCCTAACAGAATTATTAAACGAAGCTAAACAGCTTAAGCTTCAAGAACAAGTGCAACTAGCGACGCAATTGTTACAATGGGTAGAAATAAAACTGAATCAAAACGCTACATCCAGATCAGAGAAAAAATTACGACAACCCGGACTTAATCGAGGTTCTTGTCTCATTGCTGATGATTTTGATGAGCCATTACCTGACGATTTTTGGCTAGGGGAATCATGAAATTACTATTTTAGCTTTATTCAGGGGATACTAATTAGCTCGAAAAATTTGCAGGGGATAAGATTCAGCCACTAATTTATTAGCTTTATCTTCAATGTTTATATTAGATTCAAAAGATGATTTAGTAGCAATTTCTTCAAAGTCTAGTAAAGTTTTAATCCGTTGATAAGCTTGATAAGCAACTGTCGGAAAGAAGGAAAACTTACCTGGTAAGACACATAAATAATTGCTATCAGAATTTGATTCAATCCAATAACTATAACGTCTTTTTTGTTCTTCTTCACTAATAAATTCAGTTTTCACGCATTCATAACTATAAAGTTGACGATTATATAACTTATCTTTGCCAAAATAACGTTCTGCTGACTCTAAAATAGGTTCAATATCAACCCCATCATTACTATCATCATTAGCATAACCAGAATCTGCTAATAAGGAGTAAATATATTTTTCTTCTCCTACTTCTCTCCGTTGAACAAAATGATTAAAATGAAAACGATTTTTAGTTGACATTCTGACAAAATTAGTATCCACTAAAGCAGGATAAGCAACCACCATTGCACTACGACTCCGCTTTAATTTTGCCCTCACTTGTAAATCCTTTAAAAAAGGTTCAAACCCTTCCCCAACAGCAAAGATAAATAACTTGGCTTTTAATCGTTTAGATAGTCCTTTTTTGGTCTGACATAATAAACTTTTTAGCCGAATAGGGCCATAATTATCCATCAATAATTTATTAATAGTTATTCCAGTTTCAAATGTTACCCCATGACTCAAGGCACTTGACACCAAATCTCGTAAAATCTTACTGGTATTCATAGAACAATCTAAAGTTTTAATTAAGTCATAATTAGCGGGTTCTATACCATAAGAATTATCAAATTTATAACATAAATTTTGAATAGTTTCCGTTGAATCTTTAAGAGAAAAATTTAATCCTTCATGATTTTCAACTTGGGCATAAGTTGGGGCTAAACACTGACCATTAACTAACCAATTATGTTTATTTCCATAGGCAACTTCTAATCTTCCTAACACTCTATTGCGTTGAATATTTATTTGTACAGCATCACTTTTTAAGCGAGAAGAACTAATTTCTGGGGCATCAGCTTGAGGATGAATTAAATAAACGGGATTATCATTAAACCAACCTTGAACATTAGGAATGACTGAAGGCGTAAAAAAGTTGGGATTTTTTTCAATTAAATTAAGATTACATTGATGACTAAAATAAGGCGTATAAAGATTAATTAAATCTTCAACTCCATTGACACAATTGATAAAAGTTTGGGCATCATCTTGTCCTGAATATAACGCACCTGTATGATACCATCCCTCTAATTTACCTGATGCTAAAGTACCTAATTGGGGAGCTTTTTCTAATACTTTAATTGATAAATTACTATGACGGCCCAAAAATTCAGCAATAGCAACCCCAGCAATACCACCGCCAACAATGATAACATCAACATATTCAATTTCAGAGACTTGGATATTTTTCATAAACCGATAACATAAAGTAATTTAAACTGCCTATATTAAACAAGTTCAACAACGCGATCGCACAGTTCCCATTAATCACGATAAATTTTAAGTAAATCATGATAATGATCGATACGTCTGTCCCGTAAATATGGCCAGATACGGCGCACATTTTCCGAACGCTGCAAATCGAGTGTAACAGTCAGCACCTCCTCTTGATCTTCCCTAGCATGGGCTAAAATTTCTCCCTGTGGCCCAGCAATAAAGGAATTGCCCCAGAAAAAAATGCCCTCACTGTGACCACTGGGATCTGACTCATATCCTACACGGTTACAGCTAACAACAGGAAGTCCATTTGATACGGCATGAGAACGTTGGATAATTATCCAGGCATCTCTTTGTCTAATTTGTTCGTCTTTGGTATCCTGAGAATTCCAACCAATAGCCGTCGGATAGATCAAAATTTCCGCCCCCTTCATCGCCATTAATCGTGCGCCTTCAGGGAACCATTGATCCCAACAAATTAACACACCCAAGCGTCCTATGGAAGTATCGATAGGTTCAAAACCTAAATCTCCAGGGGTGAAATAGAACTTTTCGTAAAAACCAGGGTCATCTGGGATGTGCATCTTACGGTATTTACCCGCTATAGTACCGTCTTTTTCCAAGACAACCGCCGTATTGTGATATAAACCTGTGGCACGCTTTTCAAACAAAGAGGCCACGATCACAACTCCTAAATCTTTGGCCAGTTGTCCTAAGATTTCTGTGGAAGAACCTGGTATACTTTCAGCTAAATCAAACACAGACACATCTTCTGTCTGGCAAAAATAAAGACTTCTGTGGAGTTCCTGTAAAACAATCAACTGAGCATTTTCTGCGGCTGCTTGCTTAATACCCTTAATACTTTTTTCCAGGTTATTTGCTAAATCCCTTGAATTGCTTTGTTGGACTAAGGCAACTTTTAATAGTTTGTTCATGGCTTTAAAAATCCTTTTGGTAGTTGCATACTCATACAATGTAGTGAACCAAATTGATGAATAAGTGGCAAACAATCTATTCCAATAATTTCATGGTCTGGATAGGCTTTTTCAATTTGCATCAGGGCCTTTTCATCGGCCTGATCTCTATAGGTAGGAACAAGCACTGCACCGTTGATAATTAGATAGTTAGCATAGCTTGCAGGAAGTCTGTCACCTTCATGGTTATACTTAGGTTTAGGCCAGGGTAGTGCAATTAAACGATAGGCCTTGCCCTCGGAAGTTTTCAAGGCTTTTAATTCAGTTTCGAGGCTATTAAGATCAGGATAATGACTATCTGTGCGATCGTCACAGGCAACATAGACAAGGGTATTATGGGGAGCAAAACGAACTAAAGTATCTATATGACTATCAGTATCGTCTCCTTCTAAATGTCCATGTTGAAGCCAGAGGATGGTTGTCAGTCCTAATTTCTCAAGCAGAAAGTCCTCAATTTGCTGTTGCTCCCATTGTGGATTACGATTAGGGTTAAGCAGACAGGCTTTTGTGGTTAAAAGGGTTCCTTGACCGTCCGACTCAATTGCGCCCCCTTCCAGCACAAAGGAGATGGATTCGGTTTTTGCCTCTGGATTAGCGGACTGAGAAATAACCTGCCCGTTGATTTTATCATCAAGAAAACTTTGATATCCAGTGCCTTCATATTTTTTTCCCCAACCATTAAAGACAAAATCAAGTATCTTTAGTTTTCCTTGCTGGTTTACCAGTGTAATTGGCCCATAATCTCTCACCCAAATATCATTATTAAGAGCAATGACAAACTGTACCTGGCCTAAATCAATATTGTGGGAGACAAGCAGATTTATTACTGTAGACTTGAGATCTTGATCTCGCACTACCAAAAGAAGCTTTTGACGTTTTGTAATTTCTCGGCACAAATTGAGATAAATTGAGTGTATTTCATCTAAGATGACAGACCAGTCTGTATCTTGATGGGGCCAGGATAACATAACCCCATCCTGTTCATACCATTCAGCAGGAAGCAAATACATCTTTGTTGATTTAATAGTCAATAGTGATCTAAGACAAGAATGAGCGAATCAGCGAGTTAAATTAATCCCACCATTGACCTATGATATAAAATTTCATATCATAGGTCAATACATTGATATTTTAATCTATTTTTTCTAATTAAATAGAAGCAGATATTTTTACTTACTTTAAATTACTATGCAACCTGTTGATGTTACTACCCTAACTGCTATTTGTAAAGAACTCCAAATTAATTGGATACCTGCCCGTGTTGAACAAGTTTATCAACGCGATCGCTATACCATTTTTCTAGCACTTCGTACCCTTAAAAAACGAGCTTGGTTAACTATTTCTTGGCATCCCCAAGGGGCGAGATTATGTATGGGTGATTCCCCGCCCAAAATCCCTGATACCTTTACCTTTAGCGATCAATTACGTCATCAACTTAATGGCTATGCTCTGATCGCATTAGAGATGATTTCGCCCTGGGAAAGAGTAGTCGATTTGCAATTTTCCAAACGACCAGGTGATCCCATTGTTTGGCATCTTTTTCTGGAAATTATGGGCAAATATAGTAATGTAATTCTCACAGATGCTCAACAACAAATTGTGACCGTCGCTCATCAAGTAAACCAGAATCAATCAAGTGTAAGAACAGTACAAACAGGGCAAATATATGAACTGCCTCCCGCCTTAACTGGAACCTTGCCTAAGTTAGAAGAATCTCAACAAAGATGGCAAGAAAGGGTTAGCTTAGTCCCTGGAGAATTGCAAAAACAACTATTAAATAGTTATCGAGGTTTAAGCCCTGCTGTTGCTCGTTTGATGATTAAAGAAGCTAATTTAGAGCCACAACAATCCACAGAAACATTAACAGAAAACAACTGGGATCAACTATTTGCATTATGGCAAACTTGGTTAAAAATATTAGACACAGGCGCGTTTAAATCTGGTTATACAGAAGCAGGATATACAGTCTTAGGTTGGGGAATAAGTAAACTTGAAACAGACTTACAAACCCTCATCAATTGTTATTACAACAATCAACTTAATCAAGCAAATTTCAAACAAATTCATCACCAAATTCTACAAAAATTAAGTGCTTTACTCAAAAAACTTCACCTAAAAGCCAACACATTTAAACAACGTCTTAACCAATCTGCGGAAGCAGATAAATACCGTAAAGAAGCTGATTTATTAATGGCCCATTTGTATCAATTGGAAACTGGAATGAAATCAATTATCCTCAATGATTTTGAAACCGAAAAACCCATTAAAATTCCCCTAAACCCCGAAAAAAATGGGGTACAAAATGCCCAATTCTTATATAAACAACATCAAAAATTAAAGCGAGCAAAAACAGCAGTAGAACCCTTATTAGAAGAAGTGGAAGCAGAAATTAATTACTTGGAACAAGTCGAAGACAGTTTGCATCAATTAGACAAATATCAGTCATCCGAAGACTTACAAACCCTTGAAGAAATACGAGAGGAATTAATTCAACAAAATTATTTAACTTCTGCTCAACGAAATGCTACTATTACTGACGAATCCCAACCCTATCAGCATAAAACACCATCAGGTTTTGAAGTGTGGATTGGTCGAAATAATCGACAAAATGATCGCTTGACTTTTCGGACAGCAGGAGACTATGATCTCTGGTTTCATACCCAAGAAAGTGCCGGAAGTCATGTATTATTACGCTTAGAACCTGGGGCCAAACCTGATGAAGCTGATTTACATTGTGCCGCAGACTGGGCCGCTTATTACAGTCGGGCCCGTCAAAGCGAACAAGTCCCCGTTGTCTACACCGAACCTAAATACGTCTATAAACCCAAGGGAGCTAAACCAGGGATGGTGATCTATAAGCGAGAACGAGTCCTCTGGGGAAAACCACATAAGATACAATCATACCTAAAAAATCAAGGTTAAAACAAAAATTTTAAATTTTATTTACAAAAGTTCGTGTCTGATGTTACAATTGGGTAATAGAAGTCGAAATGGTTAGCGATTTGGGAACGCGCCACAAGATTTCCCCAAAGAACAACAACAATATTTTAATTTGGGTATCCAGCGATTGTGATCGCTGGTTTTTGTTCTAGGCTTATAATGCTTTTGGAGACGTTCTGGCGGGGGAGAAATCCTAGTTAAGAGTCTGTGAAAAAAGAATCCACTCGCATGCACGGCAGTGGAGGTTCAAGGATGTTTAGAAAAATTGAAGGAAACCTATTCAATTCGTTAAGGTAAAAGCGATCGCCTCTAAAATTGGATCAGTCATACCCAACAATAGCAACATGGTACAACTTTCCTCCAAACCTGGAGAAACCGCCCCCCAAATTCTCCTTGAAACCGCTACTCTTGATGTACAAGGCATGAAATGCGCGGGTTGTGTTAAAGCAGTAGAAAGACAACTGACACAACAATCTGGCGTGGTTTCAGCTTGTGTTAATTTAATTACAGAAGTGGCAGTCATTGAATATGCCCCCGAAACCGTGCAACCGGAAATTTTAGCCGAAAAATTAACTAAAGTTGGCTTTCCTAGTGATGTTCGCAACACAGAAACCATTACAGCCAAACAAACCCATCTTAATCAGCTTCAACGCCACAAACAAGAGGCACAACAACAAAAAATTAGTTTAATCACCGCAGCAATTTTATTACTTTTTTCAGGATTAGGACATTTAGAACATTTTGGCGGCCCTTCCCTTCCCTTACTCAGTAATCTTTGGTTTCACTGGGGACTCGCAACCCTCGCTTTATTAATCCCAGGTAGAGAAATAATTATAGACGGTTGGCGAGGATTATGGCACGGTATGGCTAACATGAATACTTTAGTCGGGTTAGGAACCCTCAGTGCCTATTTTGCCAGTTGTATCGCTTTATTATTGCCCAGTTTGGGGTGGGAATGTTTTTTTGATGAACCCGTGATGCTATTAGGGTTTATTTTGTTGGGCCGTACCCTAGAAAAACAAGCCAGAAACCAGGCTTCTGCCGCCTTAGAAGCCTTAATGTCCCTGCAACCAGCCGTGGCCCGTTTAATTGGTGATCCCTTCTCCCAAGATAGTTCTAGCATTGATATTCCCGTAGAACAAGTACGAGTTGGGGAATGGATAAGGGTACTTCCAGGAGAAAAAATTCCTGTAGATGGGGAAATTATTACCGGAGAGACGGCCATTGATGAATCTTTGGTAACGGGAGAATCTTTACCTGTGGCCAAAAAACCAGGAGATGCAGTAATTGGAGGCACTCTCAACCAATCAGGGGTAATTGCCCTCAAAGTAACACAAGTAGGGAAAAATACCACCTTAGCGCAGATTATCGCCTCTGTAGAAGCTGCCCAAACCCGCAAGGCCCCAATACAACAATTTGCTGATACTGTAGCCGGATATTTTGCCTATGGGGTGATGTTGGTTGCTTTATTCACCTTTCTTTTTTGGTTTGGCCTGGGAACAAAATGGTATCCCCAAGTCTTAATGACATCCCATCATCAGATGGCCATGGGGTCAACTTCTCCTATTTTACTTAGTTTAAAATTAACGATCGCCGTTTTGGTAGTTGCTTGTCCCTGTGCCTTAGGTTTGGCCACACCCACCGCTATTTTAGTAGGAACAGGTATTGCGGCCGAAAAAGGCCTATTAATTAAAGGGGGGGATGTCTTAGAAAGTGTCCATGAATTAGATGCCATTGTTTTTGATAAAACCGGAACCCTCACCCAAGGCCATCCTACCGTCACTGACTGTCTTCCCCTCACTGAGATCAGCCCTCAAACCTTGTTACAATTAGCAGCAACGGTGGAAAGTGGCACAAATCATCCTCTGGGGTTAGCTATGGTAGAAGCGGCCCAACAGCAAGAAATTCCCCTATTAACGGCTGAACATTTCCAAACCGAAGCGGGAACCGGAGTAAGTGCCAAAATAGACGGGAAAACTGTCTGGTTAGGCAATGAAACCTGGTTAAGCGATCGCGGCCTTATTTTCGAGCAACCCCAATTAACCGAACCCTTAACCCAAGCAGGTAAAACCGTCGTTTATTTGGGCATTGACGGGGCATTACAGGGAGTTTTAGCCCTCCAAGATACCCTACGTCATGATGCTAAAACAACGGTTAAAGAGCTACAAAAACGGGGCTTAGAAGTTATCTTATTAACAGGAGATCATCCCCAAGTGGCCCAAGCGATCGCCACTCAATTAGGCATTACTCAAGTCTTTGCTCAAATTCGTCCCAATGGCAAAGCGGCAATTATTGAAACCTTACAAAAAACGAAAAAAGTGGCTATGGTAGGAGATGGGATCAATGATGCGCCGGCCCTAGCTCAAGCTAATTTGGGAATGTCCCTACAAGGGGCGACAGAAGTGGCAGTGGAAACCTCTGATATTGTTTTAATGAGCGATCGCCTCTTTGATGTGATCACCGCCCTCGATTTGAGTTTAGCCACCTTTGGCAAAATTCGTCAAAATCTGTTATGGGCTTTAGGATATAATACATTGGCGATTCCTATTGCTGCGGGTTTCCTGCTGCCAAGCTTAGGATTTATTCTTAGTCCTGCTTTTGCTGGTGGGTTGATGGCATTCAGTTCCGTCACTGTAGTGACCAACTCTTTGTTACTCCGTCGTCAGTTTCCCAAGCAACCCTCAAGGTGATTGTCATTTGTTTTAAACTGTTAAGGTGATGGCTGGAAAATCTGTACTCCCTCAACGAGATCATTTCTTGATTATCGAGGATGATAAAGGCAGACAAGAAATTCTCTTGCAAGATGCTACTTACACTATGGGTAGATCTCAAGAGTGTAACATTCGTCTGCGTTCTCAATTTGTGTCTCGCCACCACGCGACGGTTTATCGACGAGTTCGAGAAGACGGATCGAGTTATTATCGTATTGTGGACGGGGATATCGAAGGTAAGCGCAGTGTTAATGGGCTGTTGATCAACGGCATTAAGGAATCTGCCCGCGATCTCCAACACGGGGATGAGGTCGTTTTTGGGCCCCAAGTCTTCGCTATTTATCAGTACCGTCAGCAGGATAAATTTCCCACTCTACCCACTAATGATCCCTTCGATATTACCCTGATCGATCCCGCCATGATGGATTATGACGAGGATACGATCGAGTATGAGTGACATACCCACGCATTCCGCGTAGCGACCTACGGGGCTTCCTCTTTCAACAGGATCAGCCTCCACAAAACAAGTTTTGTTTTGGTCTTACGTTCCCTCCGCAGGTCTTACTCACAAAAGTGGTACGCTCCTGGCGTACAGTTTTCACTGCACCGAGGCAGACTCCCTGTGTCCCAAGGAGTATAAATTGTTCTTCGACAAATCACTGTTTGGACTTACGCTATTGCTGCCGACTTTTTGATTCTGAGCGCGATTTCTTTTCCCGATCTGACAATGTTCCTGCGCCGAAAGTATTGCTACTTTGCTTTGATGTTAGGCTGTCTGTCAATCCAAAGTTCGGGTGGGTCGCAACCAGAAGACAGTATATCACAAAAGTGCTGCCTTGGCGAGAAATCCCTCGATTTTCGTTCCTCAATCGGGGATTTCTCGCCAAGAATTGGTTAAGTGGCAACAGCGGCAATTAAACGCCATTCTTGACTCTGGTTAAGGGCAAGCTGAAGTTTTTGAAATAGTTGTTGACAATGATTATTGGATTTTAAGGGTAATTCATCATTTTTAATCACAAAAGTGACGGGAACTTCGTTATTTTGAGCGGCGGTGCTTTCAACGAGTGCCTCTACGGTAACTAACTTAGAAAAAGGAACTTGACCAGGAATTTCTCGGGCCATCAGATAGTCAGTCGCTTGATAAACCACTTCAAAATCACAAGATTCTACTAATTGGCAGAGTAAAATAGGGATCTGCTCTAAATTAGTTTTTGCCAGGAAGGAAGATGTGTAACGTGCCATAAATGTTAAATTCCTAATGCAATCTTAACTCAATTAACTGCTGTCATCTTATAAAAATGAACCCGTTTCGACAACTGATAGGACAACCTCAAGGGGTTGAATTATTACAACAAGCGATCGCTCACAATCGAATTGCACCTGCTTATTTATTTGCCGGGCCACCAGGGGTAGGACGGGGCTTAGCTGCTAAATGTTTCAGCGAATTATTATTATCGTTAAATTTGGCTGAGGAAAAGCAAATATTATTACGAAAACGGGTGGCTGACGGGAATCATCCTGATTTATATTGGGTAGAACCCACTTATCAACATCAAGGGCAATTATTGACGGAAAAAGAAGCCCAAGCAACAGGGGTTAAACGAAAAGCACCCCCGCAAATTCGCATTGAACAAATTAGAGATATCACTCAATTTTTGAGTCGCCCTCCCTTAGAAGCGTCTCGCTGTATGGTGGTTATTGAAGCAGCAGAAACCATGACAGAAGCGGCGGCTAATGGCTTATTAAAAACCTTAGAAGAACCCGGAAAAGCTACCCTAATTTTAATTGCTCCCAGTGCTGACGCTTTATTATCTACCTTAGTTTCTCGTTGTCAAAAAATTCCTTTTTCTCGTCTTTCTCAAGATGATTTACAGACAGTTTTAGGGAGACTTAGTTACGAACAAATTGTCAATGATGAGGAAATTTTAGGGTTAAGTCAAGGCAGTCCCGGAGAAGCGATCGCAGCTTGGGAACAATTACAAGCTATTCCCTTTGAGTTAAGACAGAAATTTAAGAAATTTCCCACAACGCCCTTAGAAGCATTTGATTTAGCAAAAATAATTACCAAAGAGTTAGATAATTCAGGACAATTATGGGTCATGAATTACTTACAATATTCTGATTGGCAAAAGCGGCAAAATCCTCTTATTGTCCAAAAATTGGAAACGGCCAAAAAACAACTATTAAGTTATGTGCAACCTCGTTTAGTCTGGGAATGTTTGTTATTAGAACTCATGACCTTAACTTCGTCCCCATAATAGGATAGAATTTAAAAATATGTGGATATATTTTCCAAAAATCACCAATTATCTAACCAGAAAGGACTGCATCAATGGCATTAGTTATTAGTACCGTAAACATGAAAGGTGGTGTGGGTAAAACAACCCTAACCGTTAACTTAGCCACCTGCTTAGCCAAACATCATGGAAAACGGGTTTTAGTCTTAGATTTAGATTCTCAAATTAGTGCAACTCTCAGTTTAATGTCTCCCCATGAGTTCGCTCAAACGCGAAAAAAACGTCGTACTTTGAGTTATTTAATCGATAATATTATTCAACCAAATCCCTATAGTAAGCTGGATATTAATGATATTATTCAACCCTATATTTGTGGAATTGAAGGCCTAGACTTATTACCAGGAGATTTAGAGCTTTATGATGAATATATAGTCTCAGAAATGCTCCACAAACAAGCGGAGATGATTGAAAATCCAGATTTTGAGACAGTTTGGAATCACTTTGAAAGAGTGTTAATGCAGAAAATATTAGAGCCAGTTCTTGAACATTATCACTTTATTCTTATGGACTGTGCGCCTGGTTATAATCTTTTAACCAGAAGCGGATTATCTGCTAGTAATTATTATTTATTACCGGCCCGTCCCGAACCTTTATCAGTGGTAGGAATGCAGTTATTGGAACGTCGTATTGCTAAATTAAAAGAAAGTCATCAAAATTATCAACCTCTTAACTTGAATTTATTAGGGGTTGTTTTCATCTCATCAGGAGGCGGTTTATTAAGTCGTTACTATAGTCGAGTTATGAGAAGAGTACAAGAAGATTTTGCCTCCCATCACCTCTTTAATACCTCAATTCCGATGGATGTTAATGTAGCGAAAGCAGTGGATAATTTTAGTCCTGTGGTGCTTTCTATGCCAAATTCTAGCGGTTCAAAAGCATTTATCAAATTAACGGAAGAATTTTTAAATAAATTGCCAGCTTCATAATTCTTGATGTTTTCATGGTTGTTACTTTGTCCTTAACAGAGATAACCTAGAAAATATAATTTTCCTAGAAAACAGAACTTGTTATGTTAAATTAACATCCACAGACAGACTAAAGTCTGATGCTATAGGAACTAAGCCTGGCTACCCAGGCTTAAAATTAGGCTGTGTAGACAGCCTTTGTGCTTATAGAATAAGGCTTTAGCCTGTATTCATTCATTAATTTTACATGGCAAGTTCGGTAGAACCAAAATTTTTTGTTACAGAACCTAAAAAATTGGGAATACTATTGGTAAGTGTAGTTTCTTTATGTCCAACTACTTAAAAAAGAAAAAAATCATGACAATTCAAGCATCTGAACAAAGACTAGCGCAAATTTTTAACCTTGCTAATTATCAATTTGAAATCCCATCCTATCAACGGCCTTATGCGTGGGGTTCGGATCAAGTTTTAGAGTTGATTGATGATTTATTAGACGCTTTTCCTTATCCAGATGAAAATAGTCCTGTTTATTTTTTAGGTAGTATTATTCTTATTGAAAAGTCTGAAAAACCTAAAGTAGAAATAGTCGATGGACAACAAAGATTGACCACTTTAACTTTATTGATTTCTGTATTTCGACATCTATTATCTTCAGAAAGTAACGCTTGTCAATGTATTAATGATTTAATTGAAAAGCAGGGAATTGGCTCAAGACAGTATGGTTTAAAAGTGAGATCGCAAGATGATTCATTCTTTGGGAAGTATATTCGTACACCTGGAGGAATTGAAACTTTATTAGAAAAAAATGCAGGGTTAGAAACAGATAGTCAAATTTTATTGCGAGATAATACTCGTCTTTTAGTTACAGAATTAGTTGAGCGTTGTCCTGAAAATATTGAGTTAGAATCATGGATTGTGTATTTATTAGAAAACATTTTAGAAAAGTGTTATTTAGTAACGGTTTCAACCTCCGATTTTGACACAGCTTATCGTATCTTTTCTACTATTAATACTCGTGGTTTAGATTTACAATTAAATGATATTCTTAAATCAGAAATTATTGGTAGTATTGAAGGGGAAAACGACAGGCAAAAATATACTCAAATTTGGGATGGAGAAGAAAGTGATTTAGGAAGAAAGGATTTTGAAGCGTTATTTTCCTATATTCATCGTATTAAATTAAGAGAAAAACCCAAAGAAAGTTTACTGACAGAATATCGCAAAAAAATTAAGCCTCAAAATAATCCTATACAATTTATTGATGAGGTTTTAAAACCTTGTTCTGATGTTTTTGAAATTATCAGAGATCAACGATTTAGTTGTGATAATAAAGAAGATGAACAAGAAATTAATCGTCTTTTTGGTTGGTTAAATTTAATAGATAATTCTGATTGGTTGCCTCCTGCTATTCATTTTCTAGTGAGATATTCTAACACCACATTTCACATAAAAGAATTTTTTATTAACTTAGAAAGATTAGCTGCAGGATTAATGATTGTTAGGGCAGATATTAATAACAGGGGAAGACGTTATACTCAACTTTTAAAAGCTATTGATCAATCAGCAGAAGCAGCAATTAGTAAAGCCAAAGACTTATTATCTGCTGAAGATCAAAATAAAATTTTTAAGACTATTGATGGCAATTTATATCAACAAAATAGTAGCTGTCTTTATGTTTTAAAACGGTTAGACTCCGCTCTTGCTGAAGGTGGTTTAAGTCCCAGTTTTGATGCTAAAATGGTAACAATAGAGCATATTTTACCCCAAAATCCTAAGCCAAATAGTCAGTGGTGTGAGACTTGGACAGAAGCAGACAGAGAAACCTGGGTAAATCGTTTAGGTAATTTAGCTTTACTTTCTCGAAAGAAAAATGCTGCTGCTCAAAACTATGATTTTGATAAGAAGAAAGGCAGGTATTTTAAAGAAGGAAGTCAGATCATTTTTCCTTTAACTATTGATGTCATTCATCAAAATCAATGGACAATCAAACAAGTCAAAGAAAATCAAAAAAAATATTTGAACATATTAACTGATCTCTGGAATCTTGAATACAGTACCTCTATGGAGATAACAGGTATAGCACAAGCTGAATTATTACTTCAACAATTGAGAGAACAACTGTTACAAAGATAAAGTTGTCTTCTCAATATGACTTAAGCACTTTATAATATGTAGGGGCTTAATATTATTAAGCCCCTACTGACTTCGTTAAGAGGTGGGTTGAAATACCTCAGAAACAGTTAACCTTAGTTCCTGAAATATAGGAGATTTAATTAAATTATCCTGACTAAAATTACCCACTTCTTTGTAACTATCTCCTGTTAATTGTAAGATTAAAATGGTTTGGGTTTGAGGATCAACGATCCAGTATTCAGGAATACGACAATCTTGGTATTGTATTCTTTTAGCAATATAATCTCTTTCCCTTTGAATTTCACCAGGACTAACCACCTCAATAACTAATAAGGGAGGTGACATAAATAGACGCAGGGTATTTCTTTTTGAGAGTTGTTGAATATGTTCTTCTCGAATAATTGTTAAATCAGGATAGCGGTTTTTGGGTTCCCCTCTGACTTCTAATTCTAACCCATGACCTCTGACTCTACGATGTCCCACCAGTAAAGCAAATTTAAGAAAAAGAAAATTAGCAATTTCAAAATTTAAACCTGACTCTGGTGGCATTTCTATCAATTCTCCATTGAATAATTCATAGAGTTTTTCTGAATTATCGTCATATTGTAAATACTCTTCAAAGGTTTGAAACCGAGGTTTAGTGGTTAACATTGCATTCAATAGCGGGTAGGTTTTGCTCAAAAACGACTTGATGAAGGTAATTTATAATTGAGAATAAAGAATGAAGAATTATTTTTGTACTTTACTATTTTTAATGATTCTAAAGCTTACTATTATTAATCATAACATAGCATTAATTTATCAATAATTAATGAAAAACAAGAAAGAAAAATTTTCTAAAAATCTGATGGGCAGAGGGGGACTCGAACCCCCACGACCGAAGTCGCCACATTTTGAGTGTGGTGCGTCTACCAATTTCGCCATCCGCCCTTAGTTGTAGCTTTTTGATTATACTCTGTTTTGCTTCTTTCTAACAAGTGGTGATAATCTTGAGAACTGGCCCAACGATCGATCTCTTTAGCCCGCAAAACAGGCACAGGATGGGTCAATTGTTCCGTTTGAGCCTGTTTTAACATTTCTCCTAAAACAGTATTGCTAATGGCTTCATAATCCCGCGCTTGTTGGATAAAAGCATCGAGGTTTAGCTGAGGGGCTAAGGTAGGGGAACCCCCGGCCAATTTCATTAAAATTGACATGACCACTTTGGGATCTTGGGTTGCTAGTAAAGCAGCGCGATCGCAGCTAAACTCAGCACAGCGTAGCCATTCTAACATTTGTCCTTGTAAAGATTGGGCGATCGCCCCGCCCCAAGTGGGCAATAAACTCGCCCCTAAGACCATCAGATTCGCTAAGGTTAAATAGACCCCATGTTCACATTTGAGGTGGCCTAACTCATGGGCCATAACCCCTTGAATTTCTTGGGGGGTCAACATTTCCACCAAGGAAGTATGGATCACCATAAAGGGCTGTTTCCCTTGCATGGCGAAGGTGTAAGCATTGGGAACTGGGTTTTGCTGTAGATAGAGTTGAGGGGGTTCTAAATCAAGGATACGACAAGCTTCTAGGAGTAAGTTGTGGAGGTGGGGCAGTTGTTGCTGACTCACTAAGATACTGGAAGCGATGTTATTGAGATAGAAAAACTGTTCAGCGACAGAACCCAGTAAACTCCTGACCATCATATCTAGGCCAGGGAGTTGTTTTAGCGCGGTGGTGGCTTGTAAATCGAGGGGATGACGAAAATCGTCGGCTTTGAGGCCAATTAACTGGGTTTTTGATAATTGCATTGCTATTCAGGAGATAATAACCAATTTTTCACCCTTTGAAGACTTTTCCAGTCGGGTTTACGGCTTAATCCATCTTCGATGTTTTCCATGATATCTTGATGAATATCTTGATCCAGGGACATCATTTGTAAAGCCGCTTCAATATGGGGACGGACTCCTTTTGCTCCGCTGTCTAATATGGCTAGAGCCAGGTTGATCCGAGCTTGGGGTGGTCTATCATCAATCTTAACGCTTTTTTGGGCGGCTTTGAGGGCGCGATCGGGTTTGTCGGCCAGTAAGTACAACCAAGCTAAACAGGCCCAAGCGGTGGCATTTTTGGGGGCGCGATCGCAGATGTCTTTAAAATAGGGAATGAGGGTATTAATGGACTCCCCTTGTTTATAACGTTCTAATCCTTGATCGAAGGCAGTGGCCACTGAATCAGTCATTTTAAATTTTTCAGGTCAGATAATTGGGACAAAAAGAGGCAGAAAGGATATTTCTGCCCCAATTATTTACCATACACTAAACCCCAAAGGACTTGCCACAACCGCAAGTTTGGTTAGCATTGGGATTAGTAAATTGAAATCCTCCACCGATCATGGCGTTGCTGTAGTCAAGGACTAGGCCATAAAGATAGAGGATACTTTTGCGATCGCATAGAATTTTAAAGCCCTCGTAATCGAAGACTTCATCATGTTCATTCATTTGACTAATATCTTCAAAATCCATCAGATAGGACATTCCCGAACATCCTCCTTGACGGACTCCGACGCGCAAACAGAGGTCTTTTCCCTGTTGTTCCCGTAGCATGAGGACGTGGTTTAAGGCAGTTTCTGTCAGTTGAATGCCTTTGGATTGAGTTTGAGTGGCTTGTGTCATCTGTGAAGGCGACTCCTAAAAGCTACAATAATCTTCAAGCTTTCTATTTTCTATTATAGCGAGTTTCTTGTAAATTCTAACACTTTATTCATGGCTAAAGTCACCAGTTGTTGATAACCTCACCGATATAAATTCATATCATTACTTTTCCTGTCCGATTAAATCAATAACAGCATTAATCAATGTATCATCATGAAAACTGCTTTTTGTCAAGTAGTAATCTGCTCCTGCTTCTAATCCTTGTAAGCGATCTTCTTCTCGATCTTTATAGGAAACAATAATGACAGGAGTTGATTTTAAATGGGCATGACTTTTGATATTATTAACTAATTTAATCCCATTCATTCGCGGCATATCAATATCACTAATTACTAAATCATAATGACCGACTCTAACAGCATTCCAGCCTTCCATTCCATCAACAGCGACATCAACTTTATAACCTTTATTTTCGAGTAATTTTCGTTCCATTTCTCGCACCGTAATCGAATCATCAACCACTAAAATATGTTTTTGTGCTTGTTTCCAATTGCTTTCTTTTTGGGTTTTTACATGACTAATTGAAATATTAGCTAACATTTTATCAAGAGAACGAACTAAGTCTAAAACATCCACAATTAAAATTGGTGAACCATCTTCTAATAAAGCGGCTCCTGTAATATCTTGAACTTTACCCAAACGAGGATCTAAAGGTCGTACAACTAAACTTTTTTCCCCTAAAAATCGGTCAATCACTAAGCCATAACGATTCATTTGATCGCTAACAACAATGACGCATAAAGGTTCAACCGGAGGGTTATTAGAAGATAATTCTAAAACTTGTTCTGCACGAACTAAGCCAATATTTTGCTCATTAAGAGTAAAGTATTGTCGATTTTCTACCGAGTAAATGTCATCAAATTTAAGGGTTAAAATTTGGTCAATACGAGAGAGGGGAAAAGCATAAGGTTCCCCGGCAATTTCTACTAATAAAGTCCTAATAACTGATAAAGTTAAGGGGAGTTGGAAATGAAAACTTATCCCCTCACCTGGTTTAGAGACTGCTTGTAAATTTCCTCCTACTTCTTGAACCATAGTTTTTGCAATATTTAACCCGACACCACGACCAGAAATTTCAGTCACTTTATTAGCGGTTGAAAAATTAGGTAAAAAGATAAATTCCATTAACTCTGATTCATTTAATAGACGGGCCATCTCTGCGGTAACTAAGCCCTTTTCTACAATGGATTCTCTTAACTTATCTAACGCAATTCCTTTGCCATCATCAGAGATAGTAATTGACAGCATTCCAAAGCGATGAGCCGCTTCTAATTGAATCGTTCCTTCCGGGGGTTTTCCTTTAGAAATGCGCTCTTGAGGAAATTCAATTCCGTGATCAATGGCATTGCGTAAAATTTGGGTTAATGGGGCTTCTAATTTTCGTAAAATATCCCGATCCACCATGGTTAACTTGCCAACAATTTCTAATTTAACTCGCTTATTCAGTTGTCGAGACAAATCCCGAACCATGCGAGGAAAACTATTAACCCCTTCTTCAAAAGGCCGCATATGAGTAGCAATGACTTCTCGATAAAGACGGTCTGATAAATTAAAAGAGCGATAACTAAACTGTTCTAAAGCATTCAGTCTATCATTAAGAATTGCCCGACATTCCCGTTCTTTGTGAACCAGATCGATGAGACAGGTTTCTATTTCTTTGTTTAAAGAAATTTTGGCTAAACGAACTTGGAATTGTTCCAGTAACTTTGACAGTTCCAGTTGACTTTTTTTTAGCTGGAAAAAAGACTCGGACAAGGGAACTAAGGCAGTCGCTTCGACTAAAGATTCTCCGGCTAATCCCATGAGGCGATTTAAGTTGTCCGTCGTCACCCGTACAAAGCGATCTTTAGAAGAACCACTACCCGCTGCCATCAGTGATGTAGAAGGCATTACGTCATCTTTCTCCGTGCTTAATTTGCCGGAGGTGAGGGCGGAAAAATCAGTCACATTGTCTTGTTCGTCATCCACCCAGGCGATCACTTGCTCTTTAGGCTCAACAGGGCTTTCTAATAAGGATTCAAAGTGAACATTCCCAGAGATGGGATCACTGCTGAACAATACGGAAGGTTCTCCATCTTGTGGGAAAACTTCATCTAAAGAAAGGGCAAATTCTGGGGCAGTTTCCTCTGTTTCATCCCCTGGGAAGTCTAATATAAGGTCTGGGGGTTGGGCGGCAATTTCTGGCTCTGGGACTACTTCAGGAGGAGGTGTGGGGGTGGGTTGGGGCGATTCTTCAACTACGGGAGGGGCAATGATAGCGGTGGCATTTTCAGAGCGATCGCTCTTTGGTTGACTCATTAAAGTGGTGATCGCTCTGGCAATTTCTTCCGCTTTTTCTTGATGAGTTTCTAACCATTGGCTAAAATTATCTTGATCGGCTTGACCAATGGACTGTAAAAAGTCTACCCCTTGTAAGAGGCGATCGATATGTTCTGGGGTTAAGGTAATTGTACGCTCCATGGCCGCCATGAAACAGTCTTCCATGACATGGGCAATTTTTACCGCCGGATCAATTTGGACGATCCGCGCTGCGCCTTTAATGGAGTGGGAAGCTCGCATCAATGCTTCTAAGAGGGTAAGGGAAGCTGTCCCTTCTGGAGCGTCTTGCAGTTGAGTTTCTAAGGTGAGGAGGTGATCGTTGAGAACTTCCCCTTGGGTTTCCACTTCCAAGCTGAATAGATCCAGCATGGAAAAATTACTCAGATCCAGATTATCTTTCACCCATTACCTCCCAAATTTGAAAGAATGTTTTACTGACTTTTCTTTATTGTTCCCTCTTTTTGTATTCTATGTCATGATGATGATTAAGTTTTTTTAAAAAAGTTGAAGTTAACTGATGGTAATATCTTCTCTGCCGAAAATCTTGGCCCTTGATTTTGATGGGGTGATCTGTAATGGGTTATGGGAATATTTCCAAACAACTCAGCGAACCTATCAACAAATCTGGACAAATGAAGCTCAAACAACCCTCGATCAATGGGCGGATTCTTTTTATCAATTACGTCCTGTGATCGAAACGGGATGGGAAATGCCGATCTTATTAAGGGCTTTAGTCTTGGGCTATAAAATGACTGAGCTTGAGGGAAATTGGCAGCAAATTTGTTTGACTATTATTCAGCAAGAAAATCTGGATAAAAAACAGGTCATGACTCAATTAGATGGGGTCAGAGATCATTGGATTCAAACTGATTTAGATGGCTGGTTAAGTTTACATCGTTTTTATCCAGGAGTCTTAGAAAGATTAGGAGAAATTTTAACTTCTTCTACTCAATTATATATTGTTACTACCAAAGAAGGAAGATTTGTTAAACAACTCTTAAAACAACAGGGTTTAAATTTTCCTGAAAATCATATTTTTGGTAAAGAAGTTAAACAACCTAAATATGAAACGTTGCGGCAAATTCTCAAAGATAATGCTGAAGATCCGGCTAATTTATGGTTTATTGAAGACTTATTAAAAACCTTACAAGGGGTACAAAGTCAAGCAGATTTAACAGAAGTTAAATTATTTTTAGCTGATTGGGGATACAATACTGAAAAAAGCCACAATTCGACTCAACCAGAATCTAATCTATATTTACTTTCTCTAAGTCA
This sequence comes from Crocosphaera sp. XPORK-15E, assembly GCF_034931425.1. Classification (NCBI taxonomy): domain Bacteria; kingdom Bacillati; phylum Cyanobacteriota; class Cyanophyceae; order Chroococcales; family Aphanothecaceae; genus Crocosphaera; species Crocosphaera sp. XPORK-15E. The sequence continues at coordinate 104,298 of NZ_JAYGHQ010000012.1, read as the reverse complement.
GTTTAGCCAAGATTTTTCTACTTGGCGGCTTTAATGATGATGTTACATCGACCTAAAACAACGGTTATTTTAGCCATGACTGCGGATGGAAAAATTGCAGATTTTCAACGTAATGCGGCAAGGTTTGGCTCTCAAACTGACAAAAATCATTTAGAAAAACAAATTTCTTTAGTAGATGGGGTATTATTTGGGGCAGGAACTTTAAAAGCTTATGGTACAACTTTAACCATTAAAAATCCTGATTTATTAGCAAGTAGAAAACAACAAAATAAACCTAGTCAACCTGTTCACATTGTCATCTCAGCTTCTGGTAAAATTGATCCTAATTTACGCTTTTTTTCTCAACCTGTTCCCCGTTGGTTAATCACTACTCAAGAAAGGGCAAAAAATCAACATTTAGAATTTGAAAAAGTGTTAATTATTTCGAGTAATAAGCTAGGAAAAATTGACTTATCTGAAGTTTTTATAACTTTAAAAGAATTGGGGTTAAATGACTTAGCTATTTTAGGAGGTGGGGAACTTGTGGCCGCTTGTTTAGCCGAGAATTTAATTGATGAATTATGGTTAACAATATGTCCCTTAATTTTAGGAGGAAAAAATGCCCCAACTCCTGTCGAGGGAATGGGGTTTATGTCTGAGCAAGGAAAACAGTTACAATTATTGAGTGTGGAAAAAATCGAACAAGAAATTTTTTTACATTATCGGCTGACATCTCCCTAAAAATTCATTATCCTATAAAGAAAGTGTCCTCAAAAATTGTCCCCCATGGTTGAACAAATTAAACCCCAATACTCTGTTGCTTGGATACAAAAAATTGCTGAAATTCCCAAAGCTGTTTGGGATGAGCTTGCTATACCCTTAAAAACGCCCTTTTTAGAGTGGGAATGGCTGAATAATATCGAAACCTCTGGCAGTGCCACCCCACGCACGGGATGGCAACCTTGTCATTTAACAGTATGGCGCGATCGCCAACTAATTGCTGCTGCTCCATTGTATCTTAAGGGGCATAGTTATGGGGAATTTGTCTTTGATCATCAATGGGCCGACTTATCCCATCGTTTGGGCATTTCTTATTATCCTAAACTGTTAGGAATGACACCTTTTACTCCAGCAACAGGTTATCGTTTTTTAATTGCACTAGGGGAAAATGAAGATGAAATTACTCAGATTATGGTAGCAGCGATTGATCATTTTTGTGATCGCAATCAACTATCGGGCTGCAATTTTTTATTTGTTGATCCTGACTGGAAACCTATCATTGAGCGTTATGGTTTTAGTAGTTGGTTACATCATAGTTATATTTGGTCAAATCAAGAATTTAACAGTTTTGACGATTATTTAAAGGTATTTAATGCTAATCAAAGACGTAATATTAAACGGGAAAGAAAGGCAGTAGATCAAGCAAATTTAACCATAAAAGTGATGACAGATGACGAAATTCCTCATCATTTATTCCCCTTAATTTATCGATTTTATAGTAGTACCTGTGAAAAATTTTATTGGGGTAGTAAATATTTAACCCGTAAGTTTTTTGAGGAACTTTATCCCAATTTTTCCCATCGAGTTGTTTTAGTCGCTGCCTATTCAGAAGATGACGAAAAACGGCCTGTAGGACTATCTTTTTGTATCCGTAAAGGAGATAATTTATATGGACGTTATTGGGGTTGTCTTGAAGATTATAGTTGTCTTCATTTTGAAGCCTGTTATTATCAACCCATAGAATGGGGTATCAAAGAAGGAATTAAAATGTTTGATCCAGGGGCAGGGGGACAACATAAAAAAAGACGGGGGTTTCCCGCCACTCCTAACTATAGTTTACACCGATTTTATAACCAAAAAATGAGTCAAATTTTAAAGCATTATATGGGAGAAGTGAATGAAATGGAACAAGAAGAAATTGATGCCATTAATCAAGATTTGCCCTTTAGCAAACGAGATATTACTTTCCAAGAAACTCTGGATTAAAATTCCTGTAGGGGTTAACGGCCGTTAACCCCTACGAGATCAACCCTAACCCTTATTTAAAGGGTCACGTTTTCGTTTCAACAACATTCCCGTTGTCGCAAAAACACCAATTCCTAATAGAGAACTAGGTTCAGGGATTGCAGTAGCTGTTAGATTATAACTAAAGGTTTGTCCTGCCTGACCAAAAGCTGCCCCTTGGTCAGTTAAGATACGCAAAACAGCATTTTTAGGGCCATTAATATTGCTATTAAACAGTAATTTTAAGGCTAAATTTTCTCCTTTACTGAGAACAGTTCCAGGCACAAAATTAGCCAAAGAAAAGAATTGAGCATCAGGCCCTTCAAAAAAGGCATTAAGCAATGTTAGTCCCGTCAAATTATCTACAGCAGTGGGGTCTTGAGTGCCATTATTGATGACTAAATCTAACATCTCCGTCTTATGAATATAAACCTTGCCAAAATCTAGGGTAGAATCAGGTGTAGGGCCACTTTGAAAAGCAGGCCCCACCCCATAACCCGCAAGGTTAACGGTTTTAGTTTGGGTTTGATTGGTTCCATTATCACTCCCATTACTAAAGTTAAGGGTCAAGACTTGAGTTTCAGGGCCGGAAGTGGTTGGCGTATACTGAAAATCTAAGTTACGATTCACATTGTCTGTGAGACTGAGACTACCAACCGAACCAGCAGTGGGTAAGAAATTGGCACTACTTCCAGTTAAGGATGATGTTCCATTCAGATTGCTAATGGCCCCTTGTCCTGAGAGGTTGCCATCTCCCAAATTCTGCAACCCTACCCTAGCAGTGGCATTGGTTCCTATTCTTACAAATCCCACATCAGGGGTAATGGGTGTAACTGCATTTAGAGGGGCAACCGCAGTCCCTGTGAACAAAATATTACTATTACCAGCATTACTAATAATACCAATCGTTGTTGAGTCAAGACCCCTGACTGTTGGAGTATACCGATAGGTACGACTCTGAGATACACCCGCTCCCAAAGAAAAGTTAAGAGGTTGTCCAGGGGATACTGTGGACAAAATCTCACCGTCACTTGATGGCCCGATAGAGCCAGTTAAACTGCTACCTGTTTCTCCTGTATTAGTAACCATCAATGTCCGGTTGGTAGATTGACCAATAAGCACATTGCCAAACTGCTGATCGTCGCTAGTTCCCAAAACTGCATCAGCAAAAGTAATAGTTAACTGTCTATTGCTTGTCGGTGTGGCTGTACTCCCCACAAAAATAGTTTGGTTGGTGGTGGTAGTATTCAACCCGGTGAGCGCGCCTCCCACTGCAAATTGCTGTCCTGCCCTATTGCGGATATCAGTCAGGATGCCAGCCTGAGTTAGATTAAAGCTAACGGGAGAACCTGTAATCACAGGGGTGCTTCCATAAATATTTCCCGCGGTTGCACCGAGATCATTAAAAATCGTTTGTCTTCCGGTATTAGTGCCACCCCCATTATTGATTAAGTTGGTAATGTTACCAGAGGAGACATTGGTGATGTTGAGGGTTTTACCTGTCCCATTTGTGCCCGTTCCAGGGTTCGCTAAGGTTAAAGTAGCAGTTAAGATAGTCCGACTAGCTTGGGACATATTAGCAGGAATGGTAAAGACAAAGTAACTACGATTCTCCTGGGGGTTAGTTACTCTCCCTGTGAGATAACTTGTGGTAGAGGCTTGGGTAAAGGTAGTACCATTTTGGTTGTAGTTACCAGAGTTGGTGGCATCTAGGCTAATAGAACCAGCTTGGGCTTGGTGAGCCATCCCCAACATCCCAATCATGGTAGTTAGGCAAAAAGAGAAGGGAACAAAAATAGGCTTCATGTTATTTTTTAGATCTCCTGAAAGGGATCAAACAAGTGAAATATTACAATAGAGTGCTATTTAAGAGGTTTTCGCCGACTAATTAGCAATTATCCACGTCTTTATGGATAAAATTATCGAAAAATATCAGATTGCTGTCTGAGGAAAACAAATCTCCTTCTAGGCTTAGGCTAGAAATGAAAATATTACTAACCACTGATTATAGTCTTATTTTTCAATAAACGGTTCATCATTTGTATTAATTCTTCCTATAAGAAAAAACTTATTAATGTTAAGGACTTCTTAATGTTTTTTAGTCTTTCCATTGTGTAAATTTAACTATGTTTTTGTCAGTAAAATGCTAATGAGTGCTAATCCAACTATTCGTGTCGCCGTCGTCGGAACTGGTTTCGGGCAAGCCATACATATACCAGGATTTCAACATCATCCCCGTACCGAATTAGTAGCGGTGTATCATCGGGACTTAGGAAAAGCGAAAGCGATCGCAGACTCCCATCATATTCCCCATGCTTTTAATAGTTTAGATAAACTTCTAGCAATGCCGGAGCTTGATGCTGTGAGTTTGTCTACTCCTCCCTTTCTTCACTATGAGATGGGAAAACAAATTTTAGGTGCAGGGAAACATCTTTTATTAGAAAAACCCATGGCCATGTCTGCCCAAGAAGTCAAAGAATTGTATCATTTAGCCACAAAAAAAAAATTAGTAACCATAGCAGATTTTGAATTTCGTTATGTTCCGGCTTGGCAACTTTTTGCGGAATATTTACAACAGGAATATGTAGGCAAACCGCGCTTAATTAAAATTGATTGGTTAGTGGCAAGTCGGGCCAACCCTGATCGCCCTTGGAATTGGTATGCACAAAAAGATAAGGGAGGCGGTGCATTAGGGGCGGTAGGTTCCCATGCTTTTGATTATATTTACTGGTTATTTGGCCCAGTAAAACGATTATGCGCTCAGTTATATTGTGCGATAAAAGAACGTCCTGATCCCTTAGATAATAATCAATTAAAGCCTGTTGATGCTGATGATACCTGTTTGATTATGTTGGAATTAATGGACGGAACTCCAATACAATTATCCATTAGTTCTGTGGCTTATAATGGCCGGGGTCATTGGCTAGAAGTCTATGGCGATCGCGGTACTTTGATCTTAGGAAGTGATAATTTAAAGGACTATGTTCATGGGTTTCGTTTACAAGCAGCACCCGCAGGAAAAGCCTTGTCTGAGGTAGAAATTCCCAAAGGTTTAGCCTTTCCTCAAGTGTTTACTGATGGAAGGTTAGCCCCTTTTATTCGGGTAGTTGATCGTTGGGTAGAAAGTATGGATCAAAATCAATCTTTAGCCCCTTCTTTATCTGAGGGAGTTTATTCTCAATTATTAATGGATTTAACCCATCAATCTAGTAATAATTCTTGTTGGGTAGATGTACCTGATTTAGATCTGTTTTTAAGATAGGTACAAAGTAGGGGTAATTCATGAATTGCCCCTACATCGATGATGTACTTGTGACACAGTTTTTTAGTGATTTTACTCACAGCCATTTCCCTTAAACCGTTTCTATTATAGAGAAGATAAGAAGACAAATTAAGTAAAAATGGCTGTTGATGAAGATCGTGTTAAAAATGTATACCAACTAGCGAAAAGCTACCCTAATGATACTAATTTACAAGAAGCTGTTACTATCATTAAATCCTTGAGACGCTCTCAGGGTGCTTTGCAAGGATGGAATGAGCGATATCGCTTTTATAATACACAATTAAACATTATTTTTTAGTGATGATCCTCAAGACTTTGGCAAAATTGATAATACAGTTGCCTATGATCCTGAAAAACCACAAATGGCAACTGATAACGCTTCTATCAACCGAAATTTACTCGATAAATAATCAAACTTTTAGGCAAAAAATATGTCAAGATTTAGCAAATTAATTGAAGATCTAGAAAATTCACATGAACAAGACATTAAAAATTCAGCCAAAGCATTTGCTATTACGGCCACTTTGTCAAGTCATTTACAGAAAATTTTACAAGACTTAGAAACCTCAAAAAAAGCCCTTCCTAAAAGTAAACTTACTCAAGTCGAACTAATTAAACGTTATGGCAGTTATCCCCGCGCTTATGCTGCTTATCAACAAGCTTATGGGATTAAATGTAAGTGGGGATGGAAGCATTTTTTAAAAGCAATTGACGGTTTATATCCTCCAGTTTCCTTAGAAGATAGAATCGAAAAACTCGAAGCAACTGTTAAGCTTTTGGTCGAAATTTTGTTAGAAAATTAATGGCGTTTACTTATCTCCCATTTCTGAAACCCCACTTAATAACATTATCATTCCACCAATTAAGATGGTAATCGCTAAACCACCTAAAATCCAATCCAGTACAGTGTTAGTTTCCATTTTTTGTTATTTTAACTAAAAGATAAGGTAACGCGATCGCTTGACAAAATGACAGCTTATTCTGGGAAACAATCACCATTTTTTTTAATGACAATTTTTTCTGAATTCATCACAATCTCAGTGGTCGCATCTACTTCTATCCAAACCTTCGCACCACCGTAACGCTTCTTATTTTCTGGTCGATAGACAATTTGGCATTTTCCCTCAAAAGATACTTCGGAGCAATAAGTTACTTTTGAGCCTTTTCTCACAGCAATCACCGGATCTTTGATGTCCTTATTGTGATTCGCCCCAATGATGTTTTTATTGACATGAATAATCGTGGGTTTCAGGCGGCGTTTGACTCGCCATCTTCCCTTAACACCCCTTTTTCCTCGGATAATGCGAGGCATATCACCATAAAGGGGAATTTGCCACCCTCTATCAGTTTTATAAGCTCCTTTGACTCGGTGGGCGTAAATAAGTTGTTGTATGCGTTGACGACTTATTTCCAGTAAAAGAGACGCTTCAACAATACTGACTGACTCCATAGTACAAAAATATTTTTTAAAAGGTTTAACTGTACTATAGCATAAATGGGAAATGCAGTAAGTAGTCTTTTTGTTCTATTTGTCAAAAATTTTATATTTCGGATATTGCGAATATTTCAAATAAAGAATATACTCGAAATATAAAAACCCACAGCACAATATAAATAATTCTAGTGAAGCAGTTGATCGTGTATCGTCAGCAGTTCTATTAACGTCTAGAAGATTTTTATTGTCCTTGCAATAACAGGAGTTTGTCATGTCTACCACTCGTCTACTTAAATATTCAAGAGAGTCTCTAAAAAGGGATAGTGGTTTATCTTCACAAGATGCTGATTATTCCCTGTTAGTAAAAGGACATAAAATTCCCTTATCGGAACAGGAATATGAAACCATCTCGAATCTGCTAACAGCTTTGCGCCAAGGCAAATCTGTCACTGTTGTTCCTGATGAAACTTACATGACTACTCAACAAGCTGCTGAAGTTCTCAATGTTTCACGACCGTACTTAGTGAAACTCTTAGAAAATGATGAAATTCCTTTTACTAAAGTTGGCAACCGTAGAAAAGTATTAGTGAAGGATTTACTGGCATACAAAGAACAAAGGGATACAGAACGTCGTCAAGTTATTCGTGAATTTTCAGCGAGTATTTACGAGGATGGATTAGATGAGTTAGACTATGAGTCAGTTAGTCAAATCATTAATGAAGATTAATTCTTAGCGATGGAAAAAAATTCAAACAATCAAAATGCTAATCTTCGTCTATCGAAAAAAAAAGCATCACAACAGATTCAAATTCAGATTGATCAAGGAAGAGAAATTATAAATTCATCTATATCTATTCAATCAGAGCAAGAATTCCAACAATGTCACTACCAATATTCTAAATGGGCAAAATATAATATTGAACTTTTAAAGAGAATTTTTGATAATGATGATTACGCAAATGAATATACATCTTATGGGTTTCACTTTACTAATATTTTGAGATTAACTTTAAACGAGGGAATTGATACACTTCAAGATAATATAGAAAGACAAATTCATCGACTTGAATCAATCTGCGATCGCATTGATTTAATTCCTGAATTATCAACATTATCGACTACTTTAACAACCATGAATACATATCAATCTGAAAAAGACATTTTTATTGTTCATGGACATGACAATGAAGCCAAACGCGAAGTTGATGTATTGATTAGAAAACTAGGTTTTAACCCGATTATTTTACATGAACAACCAAACCAAGGTAAAACAATTATAGAAAAATTTGAAAACTATAGTAATGTTAGCTTTGCCATAATTTTGTTAACTCCTGACGATGAGGGAAAAGTTCGCAACAAAGATGAAGAACTTAAACCAAGAGCGCGTCAAAATGTTATTTTAGAATTAGGGTACTTTATGGGAAAATTGGGCAGAGATAAAGTATGCGCTTTGTATAAAGAGAAAGTAGAAATACCTTCAGATTTTTCAGGTGTTCTTTACACAATGATGGATAATGCTGGCGCGTGGAAAACAGAAATTGCTAAAGAAATGAAAAAAACAGGATTAGAGGTAGATTTGAATAAACTTTGATAAATATTCAATCATAAACTTGGCCACGAGATGCTATTAATAAGATAGTGATTTGTTGTTGAGAGTCATCAACTGTATAGATAACACGCCAATTGCCAATTCGATAACGAAAACGTCCAGATAGTCGTCCCTTAAGTGCTTTAATATTAGGGTGTTGGTAAGGATTTTGACAGAGTTGATCAAAACAACGATTTAATCGAGACGTTAAAGATTTATCAGCTTGTTCATAAAATCGCTGTGCTTTACGAGTTAAAATTAAATCATACATCGCGGCGAATAGAGTTAAAAGATACGACATCACCGATTGCTGCTTGTTCTTCAGCTTCTTTTAACTCCTGTTCAAAATCAGGAATACTTAATAATTCTTGCGTCGCTTCTTCTTCCTCTTTTTCTTGTAAATAAGCTAAAAAATCAACAGCTAATTCTAGTTTTTTTGAAGAAAGTTGATTAAGATAATTGTGAGCTTTTTCTAATAAAGGGGTATTTTCTGAAGTTGAATTCATAACTTTTTATTTAATAATAAATATCCGAATATTTATTATTATACTATATCGAAAAAGCAAGGTGGGCATTGCCCACCCTACAGGTTACTCGGCCCCTTCTATGGGTGCAAACCCTTGACGCTGAATATTTTCGCTAATGTGACGAGGTTCTAGGAACTGTAATAAATAGTCTGGGCCTCCTGCTTTAGAACCCACACCAGACAACTTGAAACCGCCAAAAGGTTGACGGGAAACAATAGCCCCTGTAATGGTACGGTTAATATACAGGTTCCCCACTTCAAACTCTTTCTGGGCTCGTTCAATATGTTCGGGACTACGGGAATATAACCCCCCAGTCAAAGCGTAGTCTGTCCCATTAGCCACCGCTAACGCCTCATCAAAGTCTTTAACCCGCATCACTGCCACCACTGGCCCAAAAATCTCCTCTTGGGCGATAGTATGGGTCGGCAACACATCCCCAAAAATAGTCGGCCCCACATAATACCCATTCTCAGGGGACTCCATCTCTAGGGCAAGGGTTGACTCTTGTTTGGCGATCGCAATATATTCTCGTATGCGTTTCTGGGCCGTAGCATCAATAACGGGCCCGACTTGGGTAGAAGGTTCATCCGTTGGCCCAATATTCAGTGATCGCGTGGCTTCGACAAACCGTTCTAAAAAGGCATCGTAAACGGGGTCTAAGACGATAATACGGGAAGCGGCGGAACATTTTTGACCTGTATAGCCAAAAGCAGAAAATACCGCCCCTGCTACCGCTTGATCGAGATCGGCACTTTCATCAACAATAATGGCATTTTTGCCTCCCATCTCTGCAATGACGCGCTTAAGATGTTTTTGCCCAGGTTGTAAGATAGCAGCCTCCGCATAGATACGACATCCTACTTCCCGCGACCCCGTAAAGGCGATCAAATGGACATCAGGATGGTTCACCATATAGGCCCCCACTTGAGAACCTTTTCCTGGTACAAGTTGAAACACCCCTTTAGGAATACCCGCATCTACTAAGATTTCGGCAATTTTCGCCGCTATCACTGTAGATGTTTCCGCAGGTTTCAATAAGGTACAATTTCCGGTCACTAACGCCGCCACTGTCATTCCTGTGGCGATCGCAAAGGGGAAATTCCAAGGAGAGATAACTAAGGCAATGCCTCTGGGTTGATAATTGTAGCGGTTGGTTTCCCCTGCTACATCATAGCTGTAACCCTTGTCTAACCGTTCTGTCTCATCTGCATAGTAACGGCAAAAATCAATCGCCTCAGATACTTCTGCGTCTGCTTGTTGTAAGATTTTACCTACTTCTACACAGATCCAAGCGGATAATTCATGACGGCGTTCTTCCATTAAATCGCCAGCTTTGCGGAGTATTCTTGCTCTTTCACTAGCAGGGGTCTTTTTCCAAGCGGGAAAGGCTGCTTTTGCCGCATTTAATGCCTGTTCTGCTTGTTCTACGGAAATTAAGCCAATTTGTCCGACAAGTTCCGAAGATTTGGAAGGGTTCACCGAGTCGATAATGACCTCAGTTTGTACATATTCCCCGTTAATTAGGGGTAAATAGGTCTTACCGAGGGAATCTTTGACTTTTGCTAAAGCTTGCTGTGCTTTTTCTCGTAATATCTTCCGAGAATAATCTGTGTCAGGAGCATTGACAAATTTATCTTTATCTGGTAGGGGTAGGTTTTCCATGGCAACTTGAGGAGGTGCGATTAATTGCTCGATGGGTCTTTCTTCTAAATTTTGCCGTAAAAAGGAACTATTTGCCGTATTTTCCAATAAACGGCGGATTAAATAGGCCATGCCTGGTAATAAGTTACCATAAGGAGCATAGACGCGAACCCGATAACCTGTTTTAACCAAGGCTTTCGCCAGTTGATCCCCCATGCCATATAATACCTGCATCTCGAAGCGACGGGGGGGAATATTGAGGGTTTGGGCGATGGCAATGGCCCTTGCTTGCGATCGCACGTTATGGGAACCGATAGCTGCATATAAATATTCATGATTTTCCAGCAATAACTGGGTCATTTGTTCATAATTGACATCGGTGGCTGATTTTTGGTTATAAACAGGTTGAGGCCAATGATTTTGTTGAGATTTGATGGTTTCTTGATCCCAATAGGCTCCTTTAACTAAACGAATAGTAATAGGATAACCCCGTTTTTTAGCCCAAGCAATTAAATCTTTTAAGTCTTGTTTAGAGTCTTTTAAGTAAGCTTGTAAAGTGACACCAATATCAGTACGGGTGAGAAATTCATCTTCTAACAATAGTTCTTTTAAGATCGCTAAAGTGAGATCTTTATAAACATATTGTTCCATATCAAAATGGATCGCAACTCCTAATTCTTGAGCGCGACGTAGTAAAATGCGAATCAGATCACAAACTTTCTTTTTACTGCCTTCGGGGTCAATGGGGTCAAATTGGGAGTAAAATGCGGTTAATTTAACTGATACTTGAACTTGGGGTAATTTTTCTCCCTCTGCTTCATCTATTTGGGGAACCGTTGACCATTTTTTCGACTCAGTAGACAATTGTTCCATCAAGTCGAGATAGCTTTGTAAATAAGCTTTAGCCTCGATTTCAGTAATGACTGCTTCCCCTAATAAGTCAATAGTAAAACCCATTTTCTCTTTTCTGAGACGTTCAACGGTTTTGATGACTTGGGGGACTGTTTCACCCGCAATATATTTAAAAGCGAGGGTTTCCACTGCTTTGCTGATGGTTTCGGCCGCAATTTTAGCAGGAAGGGAATGATAGTCAGTAAAGTTAAGAATGGCTTTTAATGCACTAGGTAACTCAACCGATTCATCCCCTAAATATTGTTGCAGATGATGGGCAATTTCAGCGTTACTTTGTAAAGCAGGTAAGGTATCGATAAAATGGAATAGTTGCACCCGTAAACCAGGGTTACTCATGGCAAAGCCTAAGAGTTTATCATCCCAACGCATTTGATCTCCCAATTTTGTCCAGAGAGAACGTTTTTCGCGGGTTTGGGCAATTAATTCCTTAGCTATTTCCTGGGTTTTATTTTCGTAGGTTTTTGAATCAATTTGTGCTACCAAGGTTTAATACTCTCCTATTAGTGTGAGGCGTTCGCAATTTGTCAAAACAATATTTAACCGCGCTTGCTTCATCGATCTTAGCATTAGAGTGACACGCTATCTAAAAAAGATGATGTAGATTCTTTATTAACAAATAAGTTTTGGCAAATTGAAGAATAAGGAGAAAAATTTATTAAACCCTATAGAGGCAATTCATTAATTGCCTCTACATCCGTAACCTAACTAAAACATTTCATCTGCCACTAAATAAGTATAATGAGTCAAACTATCCTCATAATCTTTTAATAGCTGTTGCGACTCTTCTAAGGTGATTTTCTTATCTTGTAACGCTTGTTCTGTTTGTCGTCGGATGGCTTCTAGTAAATCATCTCCATCATATTGAACATAACCTAAAACTTGCTTGATCGTATCTCCTTTAACAATATGTTCAATTTGATAACCTTTGGGATTCATGCTAATATGAACTACATTAATATCCCCAAAAAGATTGTGGAAATTACCCATTATCTCTTGATATGCTCCAACTAAAAACATACCGAGATAATAGGGTTCTGTAATAGTTGAACTGGTGGATAAATCAGGGTTTTGTGGTTTCAATTCAGGGATCTCTTTGATATTTAATGAATGCAATTCCAAAACAGATTTAACATCTTCTCTGTCAATAAATTGGTCAATTTTTCCATCACTATCGCAAGTTAAATCAGCTAAAATTCCTCGTTGTTTAGGTTCTTCTTCTAAGCGGTGAATTGGCATAATTGGAAAGAGTTGATCAATAGCCCAAGAATCCGGCGCTGATTGAAAAACCGACAGATTCACATAATAAATTGATGCCAGGATTTTTTCTAAATCTTCAAGATCATCGGGAACATAATCTTGATGACAAATAAGATCCATTATTTTGCCACAACAAGCCCAATATAATTGTTCAGCCCTCGCCCTTTCTTGTAAGGTTAAATAGCCAAAGTTAAATAAACTAATGGCTTCCTCTTTAAATTGTAAGGCATCATGATAGGTTTCTTGGTAATTTTTGAGGCTAATGGATTCATAAGTTTCCCAAAGATTACGAATAATTAAGTTTTCTTTTTCTTTTATTGAAGATGGCGGAGTGGTAGAAACATCATGGGTACTTAACACATCAAAAACCAAGATAGAATGATGTGCGGCCATGGCCCGTCCACTTTCAGTAATTAAAGTAGGAACGGCAATATTTGCCCCATCACAAGCTTCTTGGATGGCAGCAACAATATCATTAGCATAATTTTGCATATTGTAGTTCTTAGACGCATAAAAATTCGTTTTAGAACCATCATAATCAACTGCCAAGCCCCCCCCACATCTAAGTATCTCATATTCGCGCCGGATTGAACTAATTGTACATAGATTTGTGAGGCTTCACGCATGGCATTTTTAATCACACCAATGGAAGCAATTTGAGAACCAATATGAAAATGTAACAACTGTAAACAGTCCAACATTTCTGTTGCTTGTAAATGCTTAATAACCGTTAAAATCTCAGGAATAGTTAAGCCAAATTTAGCGCGATCACCCGTTGAATTTCCCCAACGTCCCGATCCTTTTGTACACAATTTTACCCTCACCCCTAAAATTGGTTTAATGTTTAAATTACGACTAATTTTTAGGGTTAAATACAGTTCTTTTAACTGTTCAATGACAATAATAGGCTGATGTCCCAAACGCTTCCCTAATAAAGCCGTTTCTAAATATTCTCGATCTTTATATCCATTACAAATCAATAAAGCTGGATCATTTTGTGTATTTTCTTGGGGATCTAATGTGGCCAAAGCAATCATTAATTCTGGTTTAGATCCTGCTTCTAAACCTAATTTATAGGGCTTTCCAGAGTTGACAATGGCTTCAATAATATGGCGGTGCTGATTGCATTTAATTGGATAAACGCCCCGATAAACATTGGCATAATTGTAACGAGCAATTGAGCGATTAAAACAGGCTTGTAATCGTTCGAGACGATCTGCTAAAATGTCAGAAAACCGAATCAATAAAGGTAAACCAATATTGCGTTGACGTAACCCTTCAATGAGATGATATAAATCTAAAGCACTGCCGCGATCGCCATGAGGAGAAACCGTAATATGACCAGCAGCATTAATCGAAAAATAGGGATTTCCCCAATCTTTAATGCGATATAAATTTTCGCTTTCTTCTATCGTCCAAGTCTTAAAAATATCTGACTTTTTCAAAGGTTCTGATTCTTTTGTGTTAGCTTTTTCTATCTTGATTTTTTCCATTAAATTGCTCCTGTTTGACGGTTTAATCTTTTGAATAGAACTTAAAGTAGGTCGGGGTCACTCAGCACTTTTTAAACTATAATGGCTAAAGGATAACAAAAAACTCAAAACATAGCAATTTATTTATATTTTCCCTGAATTTAACAAAAAATTGTTGTTTTCTATACAATCAATCCCTAAAAATCCGAAAAAACAGAAAAATACAGCAAAATTAAGCTTTTTTCTGCTAAAAATACTTATCTGCGCCAAATAGCATCAGCTACCTGCACTACATCCTTCATTTCTTTAACATCATGAACCCGTAGAATGTCTGCTTTTTCTGCGATCGCAGCACAACAGGCGGCCGCTGTTCCCCAGACTCGTTTTTTAGGGTCATTTTGTTGTAGAATCTGTCCAATAAAACTCTTACGAGATACCCCAACCAAAACCGGACATTGTAACTGTTTAAATTTAGATAAATGGCGTAACAATTCGATATTTTGTTGATAATTTTTAGCAAAACCGATGCCAGGATCAATGATTAATTTATCTTGATCTATTCCAATTTTTATGGCTTTCTCTAGTTGAGTTTGTAACCATTGATAAATCTCAGTAATCAAGTCCTGATAATTAGTATTATTTTGCATTGTTTTAGGGGTTCCTCGAATGTGCATTAAAATTAAAGGAACATCTAAACTTGCGACAGTAGGAAACATTTTTTGATCGAAACTTCCCCCAGAAATATCATTAACTATGTCTGCTCCTGCTTCAACTGCCGCCTGTGCAACTACTGCTCTTGTGGTATCAATAGAAATAGGAATTAAACTGGTTTGACGCAGAATTTTTATAACAGGAATTACTCGATTTAATTCTTCTTCTAAGGAAATTTCTTCGGCACCAGGACGGGTAGATTGTCCCCCAATATCAATAATATCAACCCCTCTATCAATCATGACTTGAGCTTGATTTAAAGCGGTTTCTAGGCTATTAAATTCACCCCCATCACTAAAACTATCAGGAGTAACATTTAAAATTCCCATTAAATAAGTGCGTTTTCCCCACTCAAAAGCATGACCACGAATCATTAAATTGTGCATTTTTCAATTATCAATTAAAAACAAAAGAAATAAAGGCCAACGGGAATTGGCCCTACCATTCTAAAGACTATTGATAATTAATAATACGAGCAAATCCCACCGGATCTAAGCTGGCACCACCAACAAGAACCCCATCAATATCTGATTGATCCATGATTTCATCAATATTATCGGGTTTGACGGAACCACCATATTGAATAGTGACATTTTTATTCGATAATTGCTCTCGAATAACACGAATAATGCTGTTAGCTTCTGATGCTTCGCAAGTATCTCCTGTCCCAATGGCCCAGATGGGTTCATAAGCAATGACTAACTTGCTCTGATCCACATCAACTAAACCCCGTTTTAGCTGGTTAATGATGACGGTTTCTGCTTCTCCTGCGTCCCGTTGCTGTTTCGTTTCACCCACACAGAGAATAGGGTTTAACCCATGACGTTGAGCAGCTATGACCCGTAAATTGGCAGTTTCGTCCGTTTCCCCAAAATATTGACGGCGTTCACTGTGACCAATAACAACATAATCGACACTCAGTTCTGTTAGCATGGCCCCAGAAATCTCTCCCGTATAGGCCCCTTGGTCTTCCCAGTGGATGTTTTGGGCCCCCAAGCGAACCAGTCCCCCATGGAGACTTTTAGAGAGGATACTTAAGACGGTGAAGGGGACACAGAGGACTACTTCCCGCGCTTCGTCCGTATCTTCTAGCTTGGATTTTAATACCGTCAAAAACTCCAGGGCCTCGGCCTGGGTTTTGTGCATTTTCCAGTTACCCGCAATGATAATTTTTCCCACAGCTACTTTAAATAATCCACGTCAACATAATTTTGCAAACTTCTAGTGTAATGCTAATGGGGGATCTCTGACCAGTGGGAAGTGTGGGAGGTGTGGGATTTATTATTTAATGGCTTGTTTCAAACTCTGACAAAACTCAGCTAGAGCTTTTAACCCTTCTGCGGGGGTTCCTTGGGCCAACCGTTTTACGCAAGCACTACCGACAATTACAGCATCAGCACCCCAATCTTTGACCTGTAAGGCCTGTTGCGGCTCGGAAATGCCAAATCCGACCCCAATGGGTTTATCGGTGACACTGCGAAGACTAGCGATTAATTCTTCAACCCTGGTAGCGACTTGCGATCGCATTCCGGTTACTCCTGTCACACTGACTAAATAAATAAATCCTTGGGACTGAAGGGCGATCGCCTGAATACGTTCTAGGGGACTGGTAGGGGCGACTAAGAGGGTGACTTCTATCCCGAACTCTGATGCTGGTTTAAGGAGTGTTTCTGCTTCTTCTAGAGGGAGATCTGGCACTACTAACCCTTGGACTCCAGCAGCTTTAATTTGTTGTAAAAATGCTTCAATTCCCCGATAAAAAATGGGGTTATAGTAGGTAAAAAGGATGATTGGGGCTTTGATGTCTGGTTGTACGTCTTTCACCAGGGTTAAGACATCTTCTAAGGTTACTCCTCGACCTAAGGCACGGGTTGCGGCCGCTTGAATGACGGGGCCATCTGCCAAAGGATCGGAATAAGGAACCCCTAATTCAATTATATCGGCCCCTGAAGCATCAAGCAGACGCAAGGCCTTGGCCGTTGTTTCGAGATCGGGATCACCTGCAGTAATAAAGGGAATGAGGGCGCATTGTTGGCGATCGCGTAGGGATTGAAAACACTCAGAAACCGATGTCATTAGTAATTATTCAAGGTCAATGATCAATTATCAATTTAACCTGAGTTTGGCCCCATTCCCTCATCCTTAAGATTTATTGTTCTTGTTCGATCTCTTTTTGCAGTTTTTCCAGTTCTTCGGGGGTCATTTCATCGAGTCGTTTTTGCAACACTGCATCTTCATAGTCTTTCAGTTGTTGATTGTAGGTCATATTTTTAGTCATTACCCGAAATAGATAGGTAAGCGTCCAACCAAGAACGCCCGCGACTAATATTGCTTGACTCCAGATACCTGCGGAGAGGTTATCAAGTCCGACTGCTTGAAAAAACAGGTAAATGACCCCTCCTGCCACGAATATCCCTAAACTAATGGCAATGACATCAATACGTCTCATGATAGTGTTTTAGGGGTTTAATTGACGACGTTTGGGGCGAAAATTCAAAAATGGGCTTAATAGAAGCATTCCAGGGAAGAAGAAGAACATCAGGAAGTACATAAAGGCCCGTTCAAAGGAACTAACCACATACCAGCGACTACTTAGATAAAAATAAACTAATCCAGGCATTACCAGCAAGTAGAGAAGACTTAAACTTAGGTAGAGGAGGGCCACTAGGATGGTGTCTTGGGAGAATAAGGCGATGATGTCCATAATGTCAATAATACGGTTTACGTTCTCTATAGTAGAATTTTTTTCTGAAATAATAAACCCTTTTATCTGACTAAGTTAGGAGTTGTCCATAGATTGATTAAAGGGTTGGGGGTTGAGATCTGTCATATATTAATTGATTATTAAATTAATCAGGAATTATTAAATTAATGGTTTCTTTTCTATGCTTGCGATAAATATAAAAGTCACTATCTAAGTTGTAGTAGAGACGTTTCATGAAACGTCTCTACATTTTTAACTTGGCTAATGTTATTAACGGTTAACTTACAGTGTCACTAATTTCCTGTAAAATTGAGTTGAATTCTTGGCGAATTGCTGTTAATTGTTTAACATTTACATTAGAAGTAGATACGGCTTCTTCTTGTTGTTGACGCACTTGGTTAATTTGTTTTTCTATTTCATGATAAACTTGTTGCTCAAATTCATGGAGTTGGTTTTGGATTTGATGTTCTAAGTCTTTAGCAACAGATTGAAAGGTACTGGTAATCTCACGACGATAATCAGACATTTGTTTTTCTCGTTGCATTTCTTTTTGCATTTCTAAGACATCCATTCCTAAAGCAACAATTCCTAAAACTGGACCAAGAAATTTAGCAGCATTGCCAATATTTTTGGCAAAACTCATAGCTTTCCAATCTTTAAACTTAAATACGACAAATTTTCCGACGGCTAAAATTCCTTGATGTAGTCCATTGAATTGATTTTTTAGTTCTTGCACATTAATCCCATTATTAGGATTTTTTTCATTGATTGATAAAGTATTTTCTAGATAAACTAAAAAGGTTTGAGCTAAGTCAGATTGTAATACTTCTTGGACTTCATCACGAATTTCTTGAATGGCATTATCAAAAATTTCTTGTAATTCACTTTCTGCTTTTTCGTAGTATTTCTGAACATTTAATTCAGCTTTTTGGTTAAGACTTTCAAAATCTTTATCCCCAACTTCTGCCGCTAAGTTATTACCTTCGGTACAAACTACTGAAGTAAGTTTGAGAATAATAGTTTTCACTTTATTGCGTAAATTATTGCGCTCTTTGCCAACTTTACGAGATAATTGATTGAGAATTTGAAAAAAGGCCGAGTCTTCGTCAGAGTCTCGTATTAACTGTAATTGAACTTCATCAAGATAACTAAGAGAAATTCTGACAGGGGTATCAAAACGAGCAAGGGAACCTTTATCTTGTACAAAGTTATTTAATTGATCAATGAAGGTAGGAAAGCGACTAATTTCTAAGAGAAAATCATCTTTTTCATCCATTCCATCACAGTAGTCTTTTGCATCAACAAAACAGACAGGAAAATCATCAATAGATTGCGGTTTTAATGCTTCTGCTAAACTTTGACGATAGTTGGTTATTTTTTCTTGTTCGTCTCCTGCTTCATCGGACATTTTATTGATAGAAAGCATCATTTTCCAACCATATCCTTGATCATAAGCTAACTTTTTAAAGTTTTCTACTGTGATAGAATCAAACAGCATATAAGTGAGGCAAAAAATCAATAAATCTGCTTTATGAATAGCTTCATAAGTAATTTGATCGTGATCTTTGCGATCTGTAAAAAGTCCAGGAGTGTCAATAACTTTGATACCATTCCAATCATAGGATGTGGTTTTATCTGTAGCAATATCGGCATCAATTTTAATGTCTCGTCGTTCCGTTAATGCGGAAATAATAGTAGATTTACCTGCGCTATATTGTCCAACAAAAGCAACAGTTAGAAAACTTTGTTCTTGATGTTGTTTTAATTCTTGATCGAGTTTTTGTTTGATTTCTACTTGATTTATATTATTTAAAAGATCACTAAATTTAGTTATTGTTGTCTCAAAATGATGAGCGATCGCAGCAGCTTTAAAAGTTGAATGATTAGTAGTCATGGAATTTTCCTCAGTTAATGAATAGAAAGTGAGTAATTTTGGTTAGAGAAAAGCTTGAGTTAAGTTGAAATTTAGAGACGAAAAAACAAGAAGTCAAATCACATTAGTAATGATTCTCCAGTTAAAGTGGTGATGGTAATTTCTTCTTGTAAAATTTGTTCAAGTTTAGATTGGCTAATTTTAAAATCAAAAAATTGTTTGGTTTTAATTTCTATTTTATTGCCAAATATTCGTTCAAATTTAGCTAAATCTGTGTTGATATTAGCTTCAGTTAAAGGATGATATTCTGTGAGACAATAATCAATAATTCGTTTACCATAAGCACGATTTAGAAAATCATAAGGTTTTTCTAAATTGTTACTTGCTTGTTGAAATTGTGCATCAATTTCTTCTAATACTTGCTTTAAAGATTGGAAGTAATTATTGATTTTTTTTACAATATCAGAACAGCTATCATCAAACTCATTTTGCGATTGTTTAAGAATATCTTCCTGTTGTGATTTAAGTTGACTTTCTAAAGCAATACGGATATTTTGTACAGCTTCTTTTCTTTTTTGATCTCTCGATTTAAACCATCCACCGGATAAATTAATCAAAGCACCACCAATTCCCATAATAATACCAACAGGAGGAATAAATAATGCGATTACTGTACCTGCTACTCCTAATACACCTCCGCCAATTTTGAATAAATCTTTCATCAAAGTTTTAGAATTTTGTTGAGATAAGTTAAATTTATTACTATTTAACTTAAAAATCAGTTGTAATTCATGTCCAATTTCTTCTAATATTTCTTTAACCTCTTGATTGAATTTTTGATTGGCCTCTTGATAGGCATTTTTGAGTTGTTCCTCAAATTTAATCTCATTCAGTTTTATTTGCCATTCTTTCTGTAATTTATTTTGATCAGCATTCCAATAATTTTCGGCAAAAGAAGGAATTACTTGAAATGCTTTTTCAAACGTCTCATTAATTCTTTGTTCCAAAAAATCCCTAGAATCTTTCTGAGATTTTTTCAGATCTCTTTCAATAGTTTGTGACTTACTTGTGATGATCTTAATCTGTTTTTGATAAGCTTGTAATTGTTGATTTACCCATTGATTCGGTTGTTCAATACTTCCCACAGTTGAGCCTAATAAAGTCTGCGATCGCCTGATAACTCCATACTCAATAACTGATTCACGAATAGCTGTAAAAAATTTGTCTATTTGACTCGCTTTTAACAGTGCTTCTTGTTGCTGCTTATCATCAGTTTCCTGAGACATTTGCGCCGCTAATAACATGACAGGAATAATAGGAAAATAATCATTACTATAATGCTCTTTTGCATAGCGGCGAATCCTTGAAATATGTCCTTCTAAGCCATTTTTTCCATCTTTAGCAAAAAGTTTATCGGGATTTTGTAGGAAATGTTCTAACCGTCGAGCGTCTCGTAAATTGTGTTTAATATTGAGTAAAACAATCAGAGGTTTTGCCTTTTCTTTTAACTGTTGGAGAAACTGAAATTCTGTTTCTTGAATACTATCATTAGTGACTACATAACAAATAACATCAGCTTCATCAATGACAGTTTGAGCAATTTCTTCATCACTTTTACCCCCAGGTGCGCCAATTCCAGGAGTATCAATAATCCGAATATTTTGCCATTCATAGACACGATTTAAACGAGTTGTACGCTGTTTACCTACTCCTATTCCTTCCCAACCTTCCCCAGTCATAATGGCATGAAGGGTACTTTTACCGGCCTTAGTTCTGCCCATAAAAGCTATGGTAAAATATTTAAGGGCCCGTTCTTTTGCATGGAGAGACTCAACAACTTGATTCGTTGCTTTGATAATTTCATTATTTAATAATTCTTCAGTTCCTTCTAATTGTTTAATTACTTCCTTTTTAGTTGTTCCTTGTCCTCGCTCATCATAACTTTGATGAGACTTAAGCTGTCTTTTTATTCCCTGTCTTAACTGTTCAAGAATGGTTTGAGTTTGCTTTAAGGCTGATTTAGTAAATTTATAATCTTCTTGGGCAATTTTAGAACATTGATCGAGGGCTTTATGATAAGCTGGATCATTCCCTAAGATGCCTTTTAAATCTTTTCTATCTTCAGAAAATACTTGATGAGAAAACTGAGAAGAATAACTATCAAGTAAATATTGTATTTTTAGCTCATTCAACCCCCATATTTTTCCTATTTTCTCAATCATCTGATGTTCTAAAGGTGAATAAAAATCATCAATATGAGTAAGAGTTAATAATTGTTTGAGCAAGCGATCGCGTTCAGTCTTTAATACTTGTTTGGCTACCGCTTCAACGGATAACATCGTTTCATCTTGAGATAAAATTTTCTCCTTTTCTTCCCTTGTCAATTGGTCTATCATCAGAGAATTTTCGATTTGCTGTAAATACTGTAACTCCTTATTATGAATCTGCTGATCAGCACAAATTAAATGAGTCAGTAACAACAAAGAATAGTCCAGTTTTCCATTAGTAGAATTAACTGAGTCAGACATACTTACAGTTTCCCTAAAGTCCCGTATAACAATTGTGATTTAATCGTCTAAATTCAGTATTCCCATGTTTTCTCCCTCAATTAACACAGGAGTCAAAATTCCCTAGAAACCTTATACTGTTGTAGTCAGTCAGCAAAAAATAGCGTTCACCCTAACTACAGAATACGATGATTAACGGGTTTTCTTGGCCTTGGAAACGATTAAGATTACGTCAGATAGGAACTTTTATCACACTGTTTAGCCTTTGTTTTGTGCTAACTGTTGCTTGTAACCAACAACAAACCACAACCCCTCCTCCCTCCCCTCAGACGAAAAGCGATCGCATTACCATAGGCACAATTTCCCAACCCCGTACCATTGACCCCGCCGATAGCTACGAAATGGCGGGACTTATGGTAATTTATAATCTCAGTGATACCCTCTACACCTACGAACTGGGAACCACCAATTTAAAGCCCCAATTAGCCACAGAAATGCCTAAAGTGAGTGCGGATGGGCTAACCTATACCATTCCCCTCAAACAAGGTGTTACCTTTCATGATGGAACCCCTTTTGATGCCGAGGCCATGGCCTTTTCTTTAGAACGGTTTATGAAAAATGGGGGTAAACCTTCCTTCCTGTTAGCTGACACTATCGACACGGTAAAGGCGACAGGAGACTCTGAACTGACTATTACCCTAAAAGAACCTTTTTCCGCGTTCCCTGCCCTTCTAGCCTTTCCTGGTGCTTGTGCCGTGTCTCCTCAAGCTTATGAGATAGGCCAAGGCAAGTTTAAACCTGATAATCTGATCGGGACTGGCCCTTATAAGTTAACTAAATTTAGCAGTGATTCCGTTCAATTAGAGGCTTTTGAGAACTATTGGGGAGAAAAACCGAAAAATAAAGGAGTTGACCTCCAAATTTATCCCACCAACCCCGCTAACCTCTTTAATGCCTTTCGTACTCAAGCAGTAGATGTGGCCTATCAATCTTTAACTGCTGAACAAATAGAACAGTTACAGAAAGACGCAACCGCAGGGAAAGGACAAGTGATCGAAACCCCAGGAACGGCTACTGCTTTTATGTCCTTAAATGTTAATGCAGAATTTGTCAAACAAAAACCCGTCCGTCAAGCGATCGCCTCTGTTATGGATCGAAAATTACTCAATGATCGTATTTTAAAAGGTCAAGGCGAACCCTTATATAGTCTGATTCCTACGACTTTTGAAGTGTCTAAACCTGTCTTTAAAGATCGTTATGGAGATAACAACAAAGAAGAAGCCCAAAAGTTGCTTAAAGATGCAGGTTATTCGGTCCAAAATCCCGTTACCGTTGAAATTTGGCACACTTCCGGTTCTGTTAATGCCAGTCAAGTGGCCGCCATTCTCAAAAATTTAGCGGATCGAGATTTGGGGGGAATGTTGAAATTTGAACCCAATAGTATTGCCTCAGCAGCCTTCTTTAAAAATTTGAGCCAAGGATTATATCAATCGACCCTTTCTAACTGGTATCCTGACTTTTTAGATGCGGATAATTATATTTATCCCTTCCTAGACTGTGCCAAAGGTTCCGCTGAAAAAGGTTGTACAGAAGGGGGTTCCCAAGCTCAAGGTTCTTTTTATTATAATGAGAAAGTTAACCAATTAATTACTCAACAACGCCAAGAATCAGATCCCCAAAAACGTCAGGAAATCTTCGCACAAATTCAAACAATTCTGGCAGAAGATGTCCCCTATATTCCCCTCTGGCAAACCAAAGAATATGCTTTTGCCCAAAATGGAGTTAATGGCGTTACTATTAACCCTAGTCAAACCTTTCCTTTTTGGACAATTGATCGTTCCACTAAACCATAAGCTAAAAGCAAGGCAACACTTCGACTTCGCTCAGTGTGAAAAGACTTCGCTCAGTGTGAAAAGACTTCGCTCAGTGTGAAAAGACTTCGCTCAGTGTGAAAAGACTTCGCTCAGTGTGAAAAGACTTCGCTCAGTGTGAAAAGACTTCGCTCAGTGTGAAAAGACTTCGCTCAGTGTGAAAAGGTAAAAGGCAGAAAAACAAAAGTTCCCTATGAATCAAGAAACATCAAATCGACAAATTTTTAAGATGAGTCTCGCCCTAGGGGTTGGTATTGGACTTATTTATTTAGCATTCCTCAAACCTGGTATTTGGGGAATTGATGGCACAGAAATGTTTTGGGTGTCCCATTCTTTAGTTACTAAAGGCAGTTTTGCGCTTCCTGAAGGGGCTGCGGGCATAGTGGGAAGGGGAGGACAAACCTTTGCTATGCGTTACCCTTTGATCTCCATTTTAGCGGCCCCTTTTGTGGCAATTGGGTTATTTTTAGGCACTCTATTTCATGTTCCAACTCGCTATGCTGCCACCATTTGCGCGTTACTTTTATCGGTAATTCTAACCGCCATCACAGCCTCTTTGGTTGCTTTAATTGCCTTACGATTAGGTGGTAGTAAAAAGGGGGCCTATTTGGCTGCCTTAGCCTTTGCTTTTGGGACTATTGCCCTTGTTTATTCACGGGAATTTTTTGCAGAACCTGTCCTGGCTTTTATCACAGCTTTAATGCTTTATTGGGGTATGGGTAATGATTATCGGGAACACGCAGGGGCCAGTATTTTGTCAGGACTTTCTATTCTAGCTAAACCTGCCGGAATTATTTTGGGACCCATTTTTTCAGCTTATTTTTTCCTTAAAAAGTATCCTTGGCGGATAATTCTGGGGCCAATAATTGGAACTGCTGGCGGTGTATTTTTATATCTTTGTTATAATTTTCTTCGTTTTGAAAGTTTCTTTACTACGGGTCAAAATAGTGAAAGGTTTCAATTAACAGGAATGCCCGAAAGGTTAATTGGTATGATCTTAAGTCCAGGGACAGGAGGGGGCTTATTTTGGTATTGTCCCCCCACTATTTTAGCAATTTGGGGATTTCGTCGGGGACTACGTATAAAACCCCTAGAAACTTGGTTAGTGGCTGGAGTATTTTTAGCCTATTGGGTACTTCATGCGTTTTGGGCTTTTCGGGGTTGGAATTGGGGGCCAAGATTTCTAGTTCCGGTGTTACCTGGTTTATTAGCTTTGACTGCTTTAATTCCTAAGAAACGCTGGGATTTATTGTTAGGATTAACCTTTCTGGGTTTGTTTTTTAATGCCCCGACTTTAGTGGCTTATTATCAACGTTATTTTGCTGAATTGGAAAGTAAAAATACAATTTATCTCTTAGAAGCTTTAGACTTATGGGGTAATCCTTTAGTTTCTCCTTTATTTAATGGTTGGGCTGCTGCCTTTAATCAATTAGGGGATGCTTTTAGTAATAATGTTCAAGATGTGCTTAATAATGTGGGAGGCCCCCCAGGTGAAGGAGATATTGTTAATTCAGATTTACTGAAAATTGTGGCGGTTTGGTGGTGGGTTCTTCCGGCGGCGGGAATTCCGATCTGGGTTGGTTTTTTTGTGGCCCTTCTGTTGATTATTTTGGGAATTTGGGTATTACGTTGGGGTTGGTTACAAACTATTGACCAAGAACAATGGATAATAGAAAATGAAGAAACTGAATAAGGGTTAATCGCATGAAACTGATTATTCAAATTCCTTGTTATAACGAAGAAGCAACCCTCGGATTAACTTTATCTGAATTGCCCCGTGAAATACCAGGAATTGACAGGGTAGAATGGTTAATTATTAATGATGGTAGTCTCGATCAAACTGTTGAAGTCGCCAAGGCTTGTGGGGTTGATCATATCGTTAATTTTGACCATAACCAAGGGTTAGCTAAAGGGTTTATGGCGGGTATTGAAGCTTGTTTAAAACAAGGGGCTGATATTATTGTTAATACAGATGCCGATAATCAATATTGTGCCGCAGATATCCCTAAATTAATTGAACCTATCCTAAGAGGAGAGGCAGAAATTGTCATCGGTTCCCGTCCAATTCAAGATATTAAACATTTTTCTCCTGCGAAAAAGTTTCTACAAAAATTGGGCAGTTTGGTGGTAAGAATTGCCAGTAATACTAATATTCCTGATGCACCGAGTGGGTTTCGTGCTATTAGTCGTAATGCAGCTTTACAAATGAATGTTTTTAGTGAATATACTTATACATTAGAGACAATTATTCAAGCTGGACAAAAGGGAATGTTAATTATTTCGGTTCCCATTCGTACTAATGAATTTTTACGCCCTTCTCGTTTGGTTAAAAGTATTCCTGCTTATATTCGTCGCTCAATTTTAACCATTATTCGCATTTTTATGACCTATAAACCTCTCCGGTTTTTTACTATTCTGGGGAGTTTTCCATTTACCGCTGGGTTTTTATTATGTCTCCGTTGGCTATTATTATATTGGGGGATGTTTGGCAATAGTCCTGAAAAAGCAAGGGTTCCTAGTTTGATTTTAGCGGCGATTTTAATATTAATTGGTTTTCAATTATGGATGTTTGGTTTAATTGCTGATTTAATGGCAGTTAATCGTAAATTATTAGAAGATATTCAGTTAAGGTTACGTCGTCAAGATTTGGAAAAATAAGGCACAATAAACCCTAGGGGCGGGTTTTTGATGAAAGTACACCATTAATTTGTAAGGGCATGGCGACAATAAGTTGATGGTTTTCAGAGTAAGCTTACTGATGCCATGCCCCTAGGGTTTATGTATCATATTGACTCGCAAACTGTTGTAAATAAAACCTCCCCTACAAAATCTCTCATTCCCACAAATAAGTTAAATAAACCCGCCCTCTCTAGTATAATTATAATAACATTGATAGGAGTTAAAAATGCAGCAAAAATCAATTAAATCCTGGTTTAATAATCGCTATTTAGTGATAGCAACAATGCACGAAAAAGAGAAAGTTATCGCCCCAATTCTTGAAACACAATTAGGGGTTAATATTCAAGTACCTAAACAGTTTAATACAGATGAATTTGGCACATTTACCCGTGATATTAAACGCTTAGGGACACAAATTGAAGCCGCAAGATATAAAGCACAAAAAGCCTTAGAAATGACAGGAGAAAAGTTAGCGATCGCCAGTGAAGGCAGTTTTATACCTCATCCTGCTTTTCCCTTTGTTTCCTGCGATCGGGAAATTGTTTTATTATTAGATTTAGAACATAATTTAGAGATTATTGCCCTGGAAATATCCTTAGAAACTAATCACAGTCATCAAAAAATCAAAAATGTTCAAGAAGCATTAGAATTTGCTGAAAAAGTAGGTTTTCCTGAACATGGTTTAGTAGTGATGTTAACTGCTAATACTACAGATAAACAACATATTTATAAAGGAATTACTGAGCAAAGTCAATTAATTGAGATAGTAGAAAATGCTTTAAATGAATCACTAAATCAGACTATTCATCTTGAAACAGATATGAGAGCAATGGTTAACCCAAAACGCATGAAAGTAATTGAAAAAGCAACTCAAAATTTAGTAAAAATCATTTATCAACAATGTCCTGAATGTGCTTGTCCAGGGTTTAATATTAAAGAAAGTAAACCAGGTTTACCCTGTGGTTTATGTTCCTTTCCTACAGAATCAATTTTATTACATATTTATCATTGTCAACGCTGTAATTTTGTCGAAGAAAAATTATTTCCTAATGGGATAAAAACCGCCGATCCCACTTATTGTCAATATTGTAATCCTTAGTATTGCGGGCGGGTTTGTGCAAGATCTTAGTAAAAACCCCGCCCCTACTGACTTCTGCTAGGACATTGCTCTAGCTTAACCACCTAATGCACATTATCCCCTGTAACACCAACAATTAAACCATTATTGTTGTCTTGTTGATCGAAAATAGAACTGCTATTAAGGTCGCTTCGTCCCAAAGATATTATATCAGGGAAAGTTTGATCGCTATTAGTTGGCTCGACATCAGTTTGAATATTCAACCCTTGAATCAGTGTAGTATCTTGAGATAGAGTCTGATTATAGCCGGCCTTATTTTTGTTCTCTAAGTCCAAATTATTTAGGGCTGAGATGCTGTTTTCTTGCTTGACTAATGCTTCTTGTCCGACTAATGGTTGATCTTTGGCAATACCTGTTAAATCAAGATCTGTCAAAACATTTTGACTACTGATCTCAGTGTTAGTATCTGTTGTTGCTAAAATATTGTTGGCAGGGATACTATTACTGCCACTTTCAAAAATCTCAATGTTACGAAATTGGCCGGAACTAGAAACGTTCATATCATCATCATTAATGAAAGCTAAACGATCATAAATTCCGGTAATATAGTTCCCCACATTGATAGTATAGGTTTTCCAATCATCACTAGCCTGGTAATTATTAAAAGCTTGATTTCCCCAGGTTTGAGTACCATAGAGTTGAAAAAGTGCATTTGTATTATCAAAAACATTATCGTTATTATCAAAACCAATTCCTTGAATTTCTCCTTCTTTCGTACTTTTGAACTCAAAAGTTAAGATGGTATTGGCCGTAATATTGTAATTACCAAGGTTAAATTTTTTCCATCCATTGTTTTGAATTTGTACCTCGTTACTATTAGATGAATAGGTAACAACAGATTGGGGTCTATCTTGAGTCTGAATTTTGCCATTTAAGATAGAAGCATTACCATAGGATTCCAGGGAATCTGATTTGTGAGTTCCGTTAACTGTTATAGCCAATTCATTGAGGTTATAAAGTTTAATACTACGAAATTGGCCGGAACTAGAAACGTTCATATCATCATCATTAATAAAAGCTAAACGATCATAAATTCCGGTAATATAGTTCCCCACATTGATAGTATAGGTTTTCCAATCATCACTAGCCTGGTAATTATTAAAAGCTTGATTTCCCCAGGTTTGAGTACCATAGAGTTGAAAAAGTGCATTTGTATTATCAAAAACATTATCGTTATTATCAAAACCAATT
This sequence comes from Crocosphaera sp. XPORK-15E, assembly GCF_034931425.1. Lineage (NCBI taxonomy): Bacteria > Bacillati > Cyanobacteriota > Cyanophyceae > Chroococcales > Aphanothecaceae > Crocosphaera > Crocosphaera sp. XPORK-15E. The sequence goes on along the minus strand of NZ_JAYGHQ010000012.1, from coordinate 75,526 downwards.
CCTTGAATTTCTCCTTCTTTCGTACTTTTGAACTCAAAAGTTAAGATGGTATTGGCCGAAATATTGTAATCACCAAGGAACAAATTTTTCCATCCATTGTTTTGAATTTGTACCTCGTTACTATCAGATGAATAGGTAACAATAGCCTGGGCTGTATCTTGAGTCTGAATTTTGCCATTTGAGATAGAAGCATTACCATAGGATTGTAGAGAAGTTGTTTGGGGTTGTCCGTACAATTCTACGACAAGTTGGTTATTGCTGCCACCATCATTGCTGCCACCATCATTGCTGCCACCATCACTATTGTTAGGAATATTGTCACTGTAAATAATATTGATCTGATTATTAGGATTAAGATAATAATTTACTAACTTAATTGAACCATTACCGCCTAACCCTAAAATCAGATCTTGGCCACTTTGGGTTTTAGTAACCTCAGCAATTGTATAGTCTAGCTTCAGTGTATCTTGACTGTCTCCATCGTAGATAATATCACTGCCTGTCGTTTTACTGGTCAGATATCCACTAATAGTATTCGCACCACTATTGAGATAAATTTTATCATTACTGCTAGAATTTATTACATTTTCTATGGTCACATCATAGGCGATCGCGGTAGAATAAGTCGTAGTATTTGTGTAAGTTGGACTAAGAAGACCACCAGGGTTTAAGTTGAGAGAAAATCCGCTACTTTGATAGATTAATCCCGAAAAATCTAGGGTATCTTTCCCCCCTGAATCCCAAATTGTTTGTTTGGTTCTGTTAGCAGTAGTTAAGGGTGAAATTCCGTTAACAGTAAATTGATCAATGTAACTACCAAAAACATAAGTATTGTCCCCAGTATTATAGGCTTTAGCCCCATATAAACTCTGTAATGCTTTAATATCTAGGGGCATATAAGTTCCCGCAGGATTCCCCGTGAAATTGTAAGTCATTACTGAGTTATCAGTGTTATCTAAAGCTGCATCTAAGCCTCCATCATGAGTATGTTTTAATCCTAAAGCATGACCTAATTCATGAATAATAGTCATATAACCATGCTTTCCTGCCTGATTTTGAAAACCATTAGTATCTCCTAAACGATCAAAGCTGGTTCTAAAATAAACATCTCCTGATGTATGAAGACTTACTGGATTTGATGGTATTCCAACTCCTGAATAAAAGGGAGAATTAGCATAAGCATAAGATGGAGTATCAGAATCCATAAAACGGATTTGACCGAAGGTATTCTTTTTTTCTGTCACTTCTACAAAATCAATATTAATGACAGTTTCTAGCCAACTCATAATGTTTCTGACATTATTTTTGACAGCATTACTAACTTCTTTTACTCCTTTCTCATATCCATAATATGAACCATTAAAAACGTCATTTTCATAGAAGCTATAAGTAATCTTTCGGTCACTGGATACTGACCATCGATAACCGGATAAAATAGTGTCAATTGGTGGATTGTTCATGCTTAATTTTTTCTGTTTTTTGATAAGTAATAGGGCAATTAGACAGGACAAACCCTTGCTTATTGCTAAGGTGTTAAGTATTCAAATTTCTAGAGTATCTAAGCCACTAAAGGGTTTTAGGCTTAGAAATACGCTGTTTAAATGCTTAACAGCTTACAAATAATTGAGACAAGATTTGCCACGAAGATAATTATATATCTTCATTTTAAAATTTAGCACCGGAAAGTAAAAAAAACGTCAAGGCTTTGTTTTTTTTCTCTCTGGTTATAATAAAGGCTAATAAAGAATAAGTTGTAATTTCCTCCCTAACTTAGTAGAATATAACCCCCTAAATATATAGTATGTTATAGCTTAATTGTCAAGATTATATGAGAAAAAAGTGTCTATAGCAGTCCGCTCTCGGTTAAAATATCAACATTATTACGTTGCTTGTAAGCATTTCAAGGTTTCTTTTAAGGCTAAAGCCCCAAGGACTAACTCAATTGAATTAACATGGAAAATACCAACCAATTTCAGCCAACAGAAGATCAAAAAATAGCCAATCCTGGCAAAAAAATGGGGGGTGGTTTACCCTTAATTAAAGACTGGGCCAGTCATACTATTTCCCCTGAAGGCCCCCAACTTTGGAAAACACTACTCCACAAAAGTGCTTGTTTATCTTGTGCTTGGGGAACGGGAGGACAAAAAGGCGGTTTCACCAATGAGGTAGGAGAAACCCTACAACGTTGCTTCAAGAGTGTTGAAGCAATTTCCGCAGAAATTCAACCAGGAATTAAACCCCATTTCTTTGAACACCATTCTCTCGAAGCATTACAACAATTAACCTCACAAGAAGCAGATAAATTGGGACGCTTGAGCTTTCCTGTGATTTTAAAGTCAGGGAAGTCTTATTATGAACGTATTAGCTGGAATCAAGTCTATGATATAGTAGAAAAATCCTTTTGTAAACCGGCCGATCGCATTGCTTCTTATAGTTCGGGACGTTCATCAAATGAAGCAGCTTTTTTGTTACAGTTGATGATGCGATCGCTGGGTTCTAATAACTTAGCAGACTGTTCTGATTTGTGTCATCGTGCCTCAGCAGTGGGGTTAAAAACGGTGTTTGGTACAGCAACATCTCTTGTTAGTTTAGCAAGCTTACAACAGTCAGATTGTGTGGTTTTAGTGGGTTCTAATGCACCCGCAAATCATCCCCGTTTGATGAATGAATTGATAAAATTACGCGATCGCGGGGGGACAGTAATTGTTATTAACCCAGTGGAAGAAGTGGGGTTAGTTAAGTTTGCTTCTCCTGCTTTTCCTCTTAAGTCTCTCATCTCTGGATCAAATATTGCTTCTTTATTCTTAAAACCTCATCCTGGAAGTGATTTGGCCCTGTTTATCGGGATACAAAAATCTTTGATAGAAAGAGGTTTAATTAAACAAGATTTCTTAGAAAATTATACAGAAAATTGGCAAACTGTCATACAACAGTCTCAAGCAACTTCCTGGGAGACTATTACAGAGACTTGCGGTGTTTCTAAACAAGACATCGAAACTGCTGCAACTCTTATCAGTAAAGCACAAGGAGTAGTGTTTGCTTGGGCCATGGGAATAACTCAACAGTTACATGGTGTGGAAAGCATTTTTAGTATTGCTAATACTGCCTTAATGACTGGAAATGTGGGAAAATTAGGGGCGGGGTTAATGCCTATTCGTGGCCATTCTAATGTGCAGGGTTTCGGATCAATGGGAGTGACAAACAACCTGCGACAAGACATACAAGAAGCATTGGAAAGGTTGTTAGGGCGATCGCTTAACGTCTCGACTCCCTTCGACTTGGCTCAGGGCAAGCCGCTCGACGTTAAAGCTGAGCGTAGTCGAAGCTTTAATCGTATTCCTGGTTATGATGCGCGATCGCTTATAGATGCAGCAGATACAAACAAGGTGGATACATTGTTATGTTTAGGGGGAAATCTTTATGGAGCAAACCCCGACTTAACCCAAGCAAAACGCGCTTTAGGAAACATTGAAACGGTTATCTATCTCTCTACTAAACCCAATTTAGGTCATTTTCATGGACTCGCGCAACAAAATACTTTAATTCTTCCGGTTTATACTAGGTTTGAAAACCCCCATAAAACTACTGTAGAATCTGGTAACAATTTTGTGAGGTTGAATGATGAGGGGAAGACTCACTTAAAAGATGCAGATTTAGTCTCAGAAGTGGATTTTATCACAGAATTAGCCCATCGTTTATTGGGAGATAGTCCCGTAAATTGGCGTAAGTTACAAGATACTCGCTATGTGCGTCAACTTATTTCTAAAACTATCCCAGGTTATGAAAAAATTGGGGAGATAGATGAAACAAAACAGGAATTTACTATTTCAGGACGCATTTTTACAGAACCAAAGTTCCCCACAGCGTCAGGAAAAGCCATGATGCAGGAAACACCTTTACCTATCATTACTTTACCGCAACCGCAAGATTTTGGCGTTTCTATGCCCTTTTCTGGGGTGGTGGTTGCTTTAATTACAGGGCGCAGTTATCGTCAACATAATACGGTAGTTTATCATAATGATGATCCCTATCGAGGTATGCCTCATCGTCATTGTATTTTAATGCACCCTGATGATGTGGAAAAAGCAGGTTTAACCAATCATCAACGGGTTACAGTGCGAGGAGATGGGGGACAATTAGATAATATTGAAATTATTTATGGTGCTATCAGAAAAGGGGCCGCTTTGATGTTTTATCCTGAAGCTAATATTTTAATGAAAGCTCATCTTGATCAGCGATCGCAAACTCCTGCTTATAAACGAGTCCCCGTCTTGGTTTACGCTGTTTCATGATTTGTACAACAAAGAAAATTTTTGGGGTTGACAAACTGCCTATATTTGTTTTATTCTAAATAATGAAATATTTATCACAATGGAAATATACTCTCAAATTTTGAAATGGCACAGATTCCGATTATGAAGCTTACTTTTTACATTTTATCGCTATGGGGCGGAATTTGTCAATCCCTATTCATTAATGATTTTATTAAGTTGATTAGAGAAGCGGGTTGCTTGTGTTGGTTTATGCTGTACCTTAAGGTCAAAATGATTTAGAATCAAATACTTGAGGGTAAGACCAAAAGGAGCAACAGATTGAAGGTAAAAGTCAAAAATCTTGGAGTTCTAAAACAAGCAGAGTTTTCGTTAGGGGATCTAACAATCATTTGCGGTGGAAATAATACGGGAAAAACTTACGCAACTTATGCCTTATTTGGTTTTCTTCTCTTGTGGGAAGAAACATTTTCTATTGAGATTAGTGATCAAGAAATAGACACTTTATTAGATAAAGGAACAATTACAATTAACTTGTTAGAATATTTGGACAGAATTAATACAATTATAGCTAAAGCTTGTGAGAACTATACTGAATTATTGCCGAAAGTTTTCGCTTCTTCAGAAGACTATTTTCAAACAACAGAATTTAGAATTGAACTTGATGTCAATGACAACAAATTAGATCAAGGTCATAAACAGTCTATTAGTACAGCAACTACAGAATTATTTTTTATTTCTAAAAATGCCGAAGATACCGATTTAATTGTTAATCTTTTATCAGAAGATAAAAATATTGGATTACCTAAGAAAGTTATAAAAAAAATAATTAGTGATGCGATTAAAGAGATAGTTTTTTCACCATTTCTTCCTCGTCCCTTTATTGCTAGTGCAGAAAGAACAGGAACAGCAATTTTTCGCAAAGAACTAAATTTTGCTCGTAACCGCTTACTGGAAGAAATTAGTCAAACTGATAAAGATATTAATCCACTTGAACTTTTATCAAAAGGTTATGATGATTATGCTTTACCCATAAAAAGTAATGTAGAATTCACTAGAAAAATAGAATCAATTGCCAAACGAAAAAGTTTTATCCTTAATGAATATCCTGAATTAATCAAAGATTTTACAGATATTATAGGAGGAAGTTATTTAGTTACTTCAACTGATGAACTTTATTATGTTCCAAAAGGTAAAAAAATAAGACTTTCAATGGATGAAAGTTCTAGCGCAGTTCGTTCCTTATTAGATATTGGTTTTTATATTAAACATCAAGCACAAAAAGGAGATTTATTAATCATAGATGAACCAGAATTAAATTTACATCCAGAAAATCAACGGAGAGTTGCAAGACTATTAGCAAGGTTGGTTAATCTTGGTATTAAAATTTTTATTACCACTCATAGCGATTACATTATAAAAGAGTTAAACACCCTCATCATGCTTAATAAAGATAAATCTTATCTTAAAGAAATTGCAGAAAAAGAAGGTTATAAAGAAGAAGAATTCTTAACAACTAATCAAGTTAAAGTTTATGTAGCTGAACGTACATTAGTAAAATTAGATGGTCATAAAAAAAGAACTCGTTGTCACACTATTATAGAGGCAAATATCACCCCAGATTTAGGAATTGAGGTTCCAAGTTTTGATACAGCAATTGAAACAATGAACCGCATTCAAGAAGCAATCATCTGGGGAGAGGAATAATGGTATATAGTTCCCATGATTTGAATATTCTTGATGAGATGATTAAAGATGAAGCAAGGATTAAATTGACCGATAATTACGGAAAAAAGCAAGTTATTTTGCCTGAACATCAAGGTCAATATAAGATAACTATTAGAGATATTCCTGAAAATACCATTGTTATTGATCCAGAAAAATTTGAGTCACCTAAAACAATCTTTAAAGGAAACAAAGGGGAGTGTAAAAGGGCTGATTATATTATTATTTCTAATGAAAACACGGGAAAATTTATTATTATTATTGAAATGAAAGCAGGTAAAGCTATTGAAAAAGATGTGATTAAACAACTCAAAGGGGCAGAATGTTTGGTCTATTATTGTAAAGAGATTGGTAAGTCATTTTGGGGTCACTCTAGTTTTCTGAATGGATATCAATATCGGTTTGTTAGTGTTAAACAGATTTTAGTTAACAAAAAGTCAACTAGAGAAAAAAAAGAGCCTAAAATTCATAATCATCCCGAAAATATGTTAAAAATTGCTTATCAAAATACTTTTGTATTTAACAAATTAATTGGCAAATTGCCATAAATTATGTTTAACAGTTAATGGGTAAAATACTCTATTTTACCCCTACGAATCTGTGATAACCTTAAACAAATATAAGCTGTTAATATTGTGATTAATTAGTGTCATTTGGTAAAACTTGTAACTCTTTGAGAACAGGCTTTAATTGTTCAGCTAATTGTTGGGATCTCATCGTCCTTGCTTCAAGAACAAGATGATGATGGGTATCAGCAAATAGACTAGAATCAGTTTTCAAATTATAGTCAGTTTTATCATAAACAAGTGGAGCAATTTTGCTCAGTTCTTGGGAAATTTTTTGCATATTGCCGACGGTTTTCTCATCCTTACTGGCATAAACCCAAGGCAAAGATAAAATCAAGGTTGCGTCCTTGGCTGCAACTTCTTGACGAAATTGAGTAATTCGCTTAACTGCATGGGGAGAAATTGATTCATGAATTTTCCATTGCCACCATTTACCCTTACGATATTTGACTGTAGTGGGATCGCCATGAGAAGTCAAAGGATCGGAATAATATCCCGTCATACGACCCTTTTCTACCAAGTCTACCGTAGATTTGGTAATAGCTCTCAGGGTAGGAACCCCTTGTAACCAGAAGTTTTCCACTAATGCTTGCGGGGGAACGCCTCCGAGTCCAGGTTTTCCTGTGGCAATGCCAAAAGGGGCTGAACGTTCGAGCAAACCATCCTCATCAAGCAAAATCAAGTCTTCAGGAATTAACAGCACAATATCCCCTGGACGCACTGCTTCGAGAATGCTAGGCAGAATGACATTAAGTCCGACTGGGCCATCTAATCCCATATTAAGAACGGGGATGCCTAGTTTTTGTTCCAATACCTCAGAATTAATCGAATGATGGGCCCCTGATCCCCCTAAAATGATTAATCTGGGGGAGGTTTGAACTTGTGCAGCGAGGGCCATTTTTTCAAAATACATCCCCCGTAACCAGCTTAATTCCCCACCGTAATACACATTATAAATAAATCCTAAAGACCAAGCTGTTCCGGCGGCGATCGCCCAAGGTGCAAGTTTTAAACCTTTCCACATAAGCCTATAATATAATGTACCATTGTTTAAGTTTAGCGAATTAGGGCCGTTTAATGAAGATAATTAGCCATCAACTTTCTTGGGTCATTATCGGTGCTGGAGTATTGTTTTCCTTGTATTTAGTCTGGTTAATTCCTGATGATGTTTATTTTAGTGGAGATGGGGGACTTAAGGCTTTATTAGCGCAACAATTAAGTTCAGGAATATGGCGTATTGATTTAGTGCCTCCCGATATTGACTGGGTTCGTCAACTGTGGAATCAGGGTTTATATCCCTATGAAGAACCTTTTGTTTATCATATTGAAGATAAGTATTATATTACGTTTCCCTTTCCTTTCTCTTTAGTAACTGCCCCTTTTTATGCTTTATTTGGTTATCGGGGACTCTATATTATTCCTTTGGTGGCAACTTGGTTTATTTGGCTCACTTTTTATTTGGGGTGTCGTCGTTTACGGTTTGATGGTTTCACTCAAAATCTGGCTTTATTTGGTTTAATTTTTGCCTCAAATTTAACTTTATATAGTGGGATGTATTGGGAACATAGTTTGGCCGTTTCCTTATGTTTTATTGGTATGACGCTGTTACTTATTCCCAAAGAATCAGCAAATTTATCTTTTTGGGAGGCTATTCTTGGCGGATTTTTTGTGGGACTATCAGCTTGGGTTCGTTCTGAATTTTTGGCCATGGTTGTTACTTTAGCTTTTTTTGTAGGCATTTTAACCATTGTAAATTATCAACCTTTGCAAAATATACGGGATAAATTTAAGCTAAATTCCTTGACATTTTCTCTTAATAATGCTCTGGGATTTGGGGTTAGTATGTTTGCTACGGTTGGTTTATTTTTCGTCAGTAATAGGCTGGTTTATGGCAATTTTTTGGGGATTCATGCTTTACAAATTGTTGAAGAATTTTCTTTAGCAAGAAGACTAAAGGAAGCTTGGGAAAGCTTTCAAGAAATTAGTATTGATTTTTTTGTTTATTTCCCCATTGCTTTATTTACTGTTTTATATTTACTGGCTGTTATTGTTAATAAAGTTTCTCCTAAAAACAATAATAAAATACCCATCTTAGTTTTAGCATTTATAGCTATTTTAGGCAGTGTATTAATCATAGTAATAGGCGGCTTACCTAGTTTGAAAATATTTATAAAAACTTGGGGTATTTTAGTTCTATTGTGTTTTGTTTGGACATATTTTATTAGCAAATTAGATCTACAATTCCAGGCAAAAATGGCTCTTTTTTATGGGATAGGTTTAATTTTTACCATCGGAGTTGCCTTATTAGTTGATTCAGGTTCCGATGAAATTGCCGTAGGAGGGAAACAATGGGGGGTTAGATATTTATTGATTTTACTGCCATTCTTCTCATTTTTAGCCGTAGAACAATTAAGTTTAATCCGAAAACAATCTCAACCATTAATAGGATATTTTAGTTTATTTCTATTCTCAATTTTCCTAATTATGGGACTTCATAAAAACCTATATGAAGGGACTTTATTTTTTGATAATACCCATCAAGGGGTTGAACCTGCTATTGAAAAATTACGAGAAAATAAGAATCAGGTGATTGTTGTTTCTCATCAATATGCTGCCCAATTATTAGAGTCACCGTTAGGCAAAGATAAGCTATTTTTTCGAGTAGATGATGAAAAAAGTTTAAGGGAATTAGTCAAGGCATTAGTTAACCATAATCAATTGGGATTTGTCTATGTTTGCTATCCTTTCCGTAAATGCACAATTCCAGAAATCATGGCCAATAATTGGCAATTGACAGACGGGAATCAAGAGGTTAAAATTGAAGCCAAAGAGTTAGGCAAAATCGGTAAATATCCCATGTACGAAACTAAAATAATTGTAGAGAATAAGACAACTCAGTAAAAAATTGTCAAAAACCTTCTCAAAAAACCTTTCCTGATTTGACAGTAATAAGATAAACTGATAGTATTTCTAACTTGACCTATCATTTTAAAATAGAACCATGATCCAAGAAACCAACGCCAAAACCATGATTGAAGAGATTACCTATAATAATCAAGTATTAGCCATTATTCTGCCGGCCGAATTTCGTGAACCAGGAATTAATTTTTTTACTCCCGATAGCTTTTCTCAGCAACTTGCTTACATGAAACATCCTAAAGGAAAATCTATTCAACCCCATATTCATAAACAAGTGCGCCGTGAAGTGTTTTATACCCAAGAAGTTTTGTTAATCAAAAAAGGAAAACTGCGGGTTGATTTTTATAATGACGAACAAGAATATTTAGAAAGTCGTGTCTTAAAAGGGGGAGATGTTATTCTTCTCATTAAAGGGGGCCATGGGTTTGAAGTATTAGAGGAGTTAGAAATGATCGAAGTTAAACAAGGGCCTTATGTGGGAAATGAAGATAAAGTTCGTTTTTCAGGAATTGATGGTACAGAAGCAAGGGTAAAACCAGAAAGTTAAGCTTTAAACTGTTGTTAAATAGCCTGTTTAAAGTGCAATCAAAACGATTTAGATAATATAAATATGGTAGACTTTATTCCCGTTAATGAACCGCTACTTAATGGTAACGAAAAAAAATATCTCAACGAATGTATTGACACAGGTTGGATATCTTCAGAAGGGCCATTTGTCAAACAATTTGAGGAAAAATTTGCCCAAACTGTCGGCAGAAAACAGGCGATCGCAGTCTCTAATGGTTCTGTAGCCCTAGATGCGGCGGTTGTGGCCTTAGACATTCAACCAGGGGATGAGGTCATTTTACCTACCTTTACCATTATCTCCTGTGGTGCGGCTATTGTCAGGGCCGGGGCAGTTCCTGTGGTGGTAGATTGCGATCGCCACACCTGGAATATGGATGTTGAGCAAATTGAAGCCAAAATCACCCCCAAGACAAAAGCGATCATGGTGGTGCATATTTATGGTTTACCGGTCGATCTGACCCCTATCTTAGAACTAGCAAAGAAATATGGGCTAAAAATCATCGAAGATGCGGCAGAAATGCACGGACAAACCTATAAAAATAAGCCTTGTGGCAGTTTTGGGGATATTAGCACTTTTAGCTTTTATCCTAACAAGCACATCACCACAGGAGAAGGGGGAATGATCGTCACAGATGATGATAATTTAGCCCAAAGGTGTCGTTCTTTGCGAAATTTGTGTTTTCAACCCCAAAAACGGTTTGTTCATGAGGAGTTAGGTTGGAATTTACGGTTTACAAATTTACAGGCTGCGGTTGGCGTGGCGCAACTAGAAAGACTGAAGGAATTTGTGGCTAAGAAACGACGCATGGGTCAACGTTATACTGAACAACTGGCCCATATTTCTCAATTAGAATTACCTCTCGTTAAGACAGACTACGCTGAGAGTATTTATTGGGTTTATGGGGTGGTTTTGCGCGATGATGTTCCTTTTGATGCGACTGAAGCTATGGAACAATTACGACAGCAAGGCATAGGAACCCGCCCGTTTTTTTGGTGTATGCACGAACAGCCTGTTTTCCTCAAAATGGGGCTATTTTCCGGGGAATCTTATCCTGTAGCAGAACGTTTAGCCCGCCGAGGGTTTTATGTTCCCAGTGGTTTAGGGTTAACAGATGAACAGTTAGATCGAGTTGTCCAAGGGGTTAAAACTTTATTTTAAGACTTAGGAAAAGATCCCATCTGTAGGGGGAATTCATGAATTCCCCCTACTTGAATTGTACTCAAAGATTTACTTCAGTTTTCGATTGAATCCTAATTGAACAATGGTTGCTACATATTTGCGACCTTTACTTAAATAATCCCACAAATTAATCCCTGTCTTACTTTCTCCCGCAGTACGGGGAACACAGACATAAGGAACTTCTGTTAATCTGTAGCCTCGTCGTTCGGCGCGACACAACAAATCAATACAATATTCTCCATAATCTCCTTGTAATTTAATATTACTTAAAACTTCGGAGCGAGCAGCAATAAATCCACTGGTGTAGTCATGAACTTTTGTGCTTAAAAGTAACATCGCAAAGTGATTAATAATCCAGCTTAATACTCTTGCCATCAACCCGTGAGCAATGTCGGTTCCTTCGTCAACCCACCGCGAACCCACCGCGACATCAGCCTGATTTTCTTTAATGACTTTCATCAATTTAGGGACATCTTCGGGAGGCATTGATAAATCACAATCCATCCAAGAAATAATCCTCGCATTATAGGTATTGATAGCTTCATTAATACCCCGTTGGATAGCAGAAGTTAACCCTTTTTCTTCGAGTCTTCGGATTAAAGCAACACCAGATTGAGGGGTCGAATTATCTGAACTATAAGGATATTTAACCATCAAATCTTTTACAACTTCCCAAGTTCTATCCGGGGAATCATCATCAATTACTAACACTAAATAAGGACTAGGAACACTTGCGAGAAGGCGTTCAATCAGGGGTACAATGTTATCTCGTTCATTAAATGTAGGTAAGATGGTGCAAGTTAAGGAGTTAGAAGGAATATTTTCGAGGTTGAGCATAATTAATTTATGGATCTTTATTTTGGGTATTTAGTTGATGGGAGGGGACTCGAAGGATTATTATCCTTATTTTAGGGGTTTAAGATCCCATTGAGCAACTATGTTCGAGCAGCCTGATGATTCCGTAAGACACAAATTCTAAGCTTGGGGCTGATAAATTGGTACAATATTAAAGCTTTACTACCCTTAAATTAATGAATAAAGATCTTTTTGCTACTGAGGCGATCGCACAAATTCCCAAGCTCTTAACTTTACTAGATCGTAACCCTCATAGTCCTACTTATGGCTGTTTTGATCGCAATTTTTGGCAATACAAAATCATTGATTTTCCTAGCGGAATGTCTCAAGAATTTGTCTATCCTTTGGCTTTAGTTTATCATACTAATCTCCCTAATAATCCTTTTTATAAACAACCGATTATTAAAGATTGGGTAGAAGCAGGAATTTTGTATGCGGCTAAAAGCGCACATTCTGACGGTTCTTGTGATGATTATTTCCCTTTTGAAAGAGCAGGAGGGGCGGCGGCTTTTTCCCTATTAGCTTTTATTGAAAGTTATCAATTATTAGGCTTAAATAATCAGCAAGCCCTTGACTTTTTTGTTAAACGGGCAAACTGGTTAGCTCATCATCAAGAAAGTGGTAGATTAACTAATCATCAGGCTTTAATTGTGCTTTGTTTAGAGTTACTTTCTCGACTGTTAAATACGGAGCAATGGAATCAACAAAAAAACAGAAGATTAGAACAGGTTTTATCTTGGCAAAATCCTGAAGGTTGGTTTCAAGAATACGAAGGTTGTGATCCAGGTTATCATACTTTGACTATCTCATGTTTAGCCCGTATTTATGAATTTAATTCTGACAATAATCGCCTTAAGGATGCCATTGCAAAAGCAGTTATTTTAGCTTCTCAATTTGTTCATCCTGACGGTTCTTATGGGGGAGAATATACGAGTCGAAATACTTATAATTTCTTTCCTCATGGCTTTGAATTAGTCGGTAAATGGTTGCCGGAAGCGTTAATGATTAATGATAAATTTTTAACGGGTTTAAAAAATGGGTTGGCTCCTTGTTATGCTGATGATCATATTATTGGACATCATACCTGGAATTATTTATTAGCTTGGAGAGATTTTGTCTCAGAAAGACCGGAAATAAAGCCTAGAACATCAGGACGTTTTCAATTAGAAGAAGGAGGAATAATCATTGATAGACGGGAGAATACAGAGTTATATTTGGCCTTAAATAAGGGAGGTGTATTGAAACTATTTAGAGATGATAAATTAGTGGTTTCGGATACACAGTTTTCTTTACAAGTAAAAGAAGATAACAAGATTAAAAATGCTGTTGCTCACTTGGTCAGTCAACGCTATAAAGTTGAGATTGAAGCAAACAAAATCACAATTCAAGGAGTATTAGGATGGGCAAAACAGAAACAAATGACAACCATTAATTTAATGATTTTACGAGTTGTTATGTATAGTTTTGGTCGCTTCTTTCCCAACGTAATTCGTAAACTACTGCAAAAGATTTTAATTACAGGTAAAAAAGATGCTCCCTTTCAATTTTCTCGCACCCTATTATGGGAAAATGGACAATGGAAAATCACTGATCAACTTACTTCAACGTCAGGAAATTGGGAACAGGTTATTGATGCGGGAATAGGTTGCGATCAAACCTCAATTTATGTTGTCATGAGTCGTACTTTTCAACGGGGACAACTGCAACCTTGGTTAGATTTAACGGAGCAAATTAAACAATTAAAACCAGGAGAAAGTTTAATCTTAGAAAGAATTTTCTAACTTAATTCTTAGTAACACAGGCTTCTAGCCTGTTAATCACTTTATACATAAAAATATGATATGATTTCTTAGGAATATATTGGACTTTTCATGTTCGAGCAAGCTTTTAAGAATCTTGATGATACCCTAAGACGGGAAGCGGGTTGCACCACTGAACTAGACTACACAGAACAAAGTTCATGGTTATTGTTTCTTAAATATTTGGATGATTTGGAAGAAGATGGGAAAATTGACCATAATGTGGCTTTAACGGGGGATGATCTCAGAGATTTTGTTAATGATAGGTTGTTTCCTTATCTCCAGAAGTTTAAGCAAAGTGCAGAAAGTGCGGACACCATAGAATACAAAATAGGTGAGATTTTTGGGGAGATTAAAAATAAGTTTCAGAGTGGTTATAATTTGCGGGATGCCTTAGATTAGATCGATGAGTTGCGCTTTCAATCTCAGGATGAAAAACATGAGCTTTCCCATCTTTATGAGGCAAAAATCAAGAATATGGGTAATGCAGGGCGCAACGGGGGAGAATATTACACCCCACGTCCTTTAATTCGCGCTATGATTCAAGTGATTAAGCCACAGCTAGGGGAAAGGATCTATGATGGGGCTTGTGGTTCGGCAGGGTTTCTCTGTGAATCTTATGAATATTTACGCAAACAGAAGCTAACGACTAAACAACTGGAAACGTTACAAAAAGGGACGTTATACGGGAAGGAAAAGAAAAGTTTAGCCTATGTTATCGGTATTATGAATATGATTCTGCATGGTATTGATGCACCGAATATTATTCATACTAATACTTTGACGGAAAATATTAATGATATTCAGCCCAACGATAGGTTTGATATTATTTTAGCTAATCCGCCTTTTGGTGGCAGTGAACGCAAGGAAATTAAGGAAACTTTCCCTATTAAGACGGGAGAGACAGCGTTTCTGTTTTTACAGCATTTTATCAAAATGTTGAAGCCTGGGGGAAGGGCCGCGATCGTTATTAAAAATACTTTTCTGTCTAATGCGGATAATGCGTCAAAAGCGTTACGAGAGGAACTGTTAACCAGTTGTAATCTCCATACCATTTTAGATTGTCCTGGGGGGACTTTTATCGGTGCAGGGGTTAAAACTGTGGTGTTATTCTTTGAGAAGCGTGGTCTTCGACTTCGCTCAGACCACGCTTTAGACAATACTTTAGACAACACTTTAGACAACGCTTTAGACAACACTTTAGACAACGCTTTAGAAGGTGGTTTGAGCGAAGTCGAAAACCACAATGGAAATGGTCAGTTAAGTCTGTTTCCGATGGTGACGGAACGGGTTTGGTATTATCAGTTAGATATAGGACGGAGTTTAGGGAAGACAAACCCCCTTAATGATGATGACTTAGGGGAGTTTGTGGCGTTTCAAGGGACGTTTAAGGAGTCGGATAAGTCGTGGTTTGTGGAGGTGACGGATATTGATAGGGAGACTTTTGATCTATCGGTAAAGAATCCTAATGCACCAGAGGAAGACCCCTTAAGAGAACCTTGGGAGATTTTAGAGGAAATTTCGGCTTTAGATGCTGAGAGTGCAGAGATTTTAGCAAGTATTTCGGGAATGTTATAAGAGGGGGTGGTTTCGACTCCGCTCAACCACCCTTGTGAGGACTGAGCGAAGTCGAAGCCCGAAGCCCGATCTACTACACTAAAAGGCAGTATTACAATGCCCTATATGTATATTCTTGAATGTTCTGACGGTTCTTTCTATACGGGTAGTACAAAGGATTTGCCTCGACGTTTATGGCAACATCAAAATGGTTTAGGGGCAAATCATACTAAAAAACGATTGCCTGTAAAGTTGGTTTATGCGGAGTATTATGATCATGTGGCTGATGCGTTTTATCGAGAAAAGCAGGTTCAAGGATGGAGTCGTAAAAAGAAACTTGCTCTAATGAATGGTGACTGGGATAAACTTCATATTTTGGCAGAATGTCAGAATGAATCTCATTATCGGAGGGTGGTTTCGGCTCCGCTCAACCACCCCTGTGAGGACTGAGCGAAGCCGAAGTCCGGCTCCGCTCAACCACCCTAATATAAGTGAGGGGAGTGGTTTCGGCTTCGCTCAACCACCCCTGTGAGGACTGAGCGAAGCCGAAGTCCGGCTCCGCTCAACCACCCTAATACAAGTGAGGAGGGTGGTTTCGACTTCGCTCAACCACCCTAATACAAGTGAGGAGGGTGGTTTCGGCTCCGCTCAACCACCCCTGTGAGGACTGAGCGAAGTCGAAGTCCGGCTTTATTGACAACAAGAATTATGGTAAAAGTTTCAGGGAAATTTTTAGAGGATGTTATCATGTGGCTATTAAAATTACTGGGAGAAATTGCAGAGGTTCAAAGCGGTGGTACTCCACTTAAATCAAAACAAGACTATTGGAATGGTGATATTTCTTGGTATTCTTCAGGTGAATTAAATGATCTTTATACTAAAGAATCGAAAGCAAAGATTACAAAAAAAGGACTTCAAGAATCAAATGCAAAACTGTTTCCTAAAGGTTCTTTATTAATTGGTATGTATGATACTGCCGCACTTAAAATGTCAATTTTAGATAGAGATGCTGCTTTTAATCAAGCAATTGCTGGAGTTAAACCAAATGATGATATTTTTGATTTAAGATTTATTTTATATACAATTCACTCAAAAAAGCTCATGATTTTAAATCAGAGACGAGGAGTTAGACAAAAAAATCTTAATCTTCAAAAAATAAAAAATATCAAAATCCCCCTACCCCCACTCGAAGAACAAAAACGAATAGTAACAATACTTGATGAAGCATTTGAAGGAATAGATAAAGCGATTCTTAATACTCAGAAAAACCTCACCAACGCCCGCGAAATCTTTGAAAGTTACTTAAATTCGATTTTTACTAATAAGGGTGATGATTGGGTTGAGAAAAAGTTAGGGGATATTGCAGATTTTAGAAATGGACTTAACTTTACTAAAAATAGCAAAGGCGAATCTATAAAGATTGTTGGAGTCAAAGATTTTCAAAACCATTTTTGGATACAAGAAGATGAACTCGAAACAGTCACTATAGATGGACAATTAAAAGAAATTGATAGGCTAGACAAAGGAGATATTCTTTTTGTCAGATCAAATGGCAATAAGGAACTTATAGGACGTTCTTTGTTAGCTGATGAACTTAGCGAAAAAACATCTTATTCTGGCTTTACTATTAGAATGAGAATTAGAGAGCAAGATATATATAATCCTTATGTTGTTTCCTTTTTAAAATCAAAATTATTACGTCAACAATTAACAAAAAGTGGTAGTGGCATTAGTATTAGTAGTCTTAATCAGAACGGATTATCGTTAATTAAGTTAAGTTTTCCTTCATCACACAAGCAGAAATCTATTGTTAATCAACTGGATAATCTTAGAGAAGAAACCCAACGCCTCGAAACCATATATAAACGCAAAATTGAAGCATTAAAAGAACTGAAACAATCAATATTACAAAAAGCATTTACGGGGAAACTTTAGCCAAGAAATCAAAATAGTTGACGGTTTATCTCTATTATTCTCATAATGAATAAAACCTCAAGCCAATTAGCTAAATTTCTTTAATCAAATAATCAAACAATATGAAAATAGAACTAAAAGAAATTCAAGAACATCCCGAAATCTTAGAAAAATTATCCAGAGAAACCCAAGAGATAATTATTACCAAAAATGCACAACCGATTTATAAACTAACCAGAATAAATGAACCAAAACGCCGTCAGCGAGGTAGTGCTAAAGGTTTAATTACTATTAGTACCGATTTTGATGAACCATTAATGACTAATTTTGCTAAAATGTACAAAATAGTCAAATGTTAGCGATGAAAAGTTACACCCTAACCCAAATTCGTAACCAACATGGGAAAGTCTTTGACCAAGCACAAATTGAACCAGTGCTAGTCACCAAGCAAAAAAGACCTAGCCATGTCATTATCTCCGCTCATACCTATCAACAACTAATCACCCGACTCGAAGAATTAGAAGATTTAAACTTAGGGAAAGCAGCCGAAAATGCCATTAATAAATCAGTAATGGTAGGAACTGACGAATTTACAGCTACTTTAGAAAAACTAGCTAATGGCTAAACTGGATGGTTTACAGACAGTTTTAGACTTTTTACAGGGCTTACAACCGAAAATTGCTGCTCAAATCGCCAAAAAGACTTTATCGCTCAATATTGACCCATTGCCTAATGATAGTAAGAAATTAAAAGGCTATGCCAATTATTATCGCGTGGATAGTGGGGAATATCGTATTGTTTACAGTTACCAACCAGAAGATGATTTAGTGGAAATAATTCTGGTTGCCAAAAGGAATGATGATGAAGTCTATAAAAAGCTAGAACGCTTATCACAATAATAAGAATATTAATGAACGAAGCTGATACTAGAGCCGAATTAATAGATCCCGCCCTCCGTGCTGCTGGTTGGGGTATTATAGAAGAAAGTCGCATCCGTCGAGAAGTCATCGCCCCTGGCCGTCTCATTGGGGGAGGAAGACGCGCTAAGTCAAAATTTGCTGATTATGTCCTAATTTACCGTAACCAAAAATTAGGCATCATTGAAGCCAAAGCAGACACCGAACCCTACACCGAAGGAGTCCAACAGGCAAAAGATTACGGCGATCGCCTACAAGTTCGTTACACCTACGCCACCAACGGACGAAAAATCTATCAAATAGATATGCTCACAGGGAAAGAGCAGAATATTGAGCAATATCCCACCCCAGAAGAACTCTGGAACATGACCTACCCTTCGACAAGCTCCCTTCGGCTTGGCTCCCTTCGGCTTGGCTCAGGGCAAGCAGGGCAAGCAGGGAACACAAATGAATGGCGCGATCGCTTTTCGTCTATTCCCTTTGAAGACAAAAGCGGAACCTGGGAAGCTCGCTACTATCAACATAACGCTATTACCAAAGTATTAGAAGCGATCGCCAATAACCAAGATAGAATGTTGCTGACCCTAGCCACAGGAACCGGAAAAACCTGTATTGCTTTTCAAGGTAGGGGAACCCGTATTTTTGAAGGGAAAGACTACTTTACTATTTATGACTTCGTTCGGGCCCACGAAAAATTTAATGATCCCGAATGGGACGGCCCCCCTCAAGAACCGCCAACAGGCATTACCCCCCGATCTGGAGGACTGAGCGAAGTCGAAGTCCTCCAGTTACAGAGCGAAGTCGAAGGCCCTCAACGGCGTGAAAAAATCGTTATTGAACTCGCAGACGGCAAAAAACGCACCCTACAACATAGCGTCCAAACTACTTATTGGAGTCCAGACGGTAAACCTTTATCCGCCACAGCGTTTGTTAAACGTCTTTATGGCGAACTTCCCGCCCTTTTCCAAGATGAAATCGAATTACGTCGCTTGTGGAGTCGTCCCGATACCCGTCACACACTCTTAGAAGGTTTAGCAGAGAAAGGTTACGGAGAAGAACAAATGACCGCTATTCAGAAACTTGCTGATGCAGAGAATAGCGATGTATTTGATGTTCTGACCTTCATTGCCTATGCAAAACCCCCGTTAAGTCGTCGAGAGCGTGTCATTGCCCATAAAAGTCTAATTTTTTCACGCTATACAGGTAAACAACAGGAATTTTTAGATTTTGTCTTAGATCAATATATCCGTGAAGGTGTCAGGGAACTTGCTCAAGATAAATTACCCCAATTATTAGAGCTAAAATATCACAGCATTAATGATGCTATCTCTGAACTCGGAGACGTTGGGCAAATTAGAGAAGTCTTTGTTAATTTCCAAGCATGGCTATATTTAGATGAAAAGCAAGCCAGTTAAAATAATAGAATGATGAGTTATCGCTTCCCTCAACATTAATTATCAATTGTCAATTGTCAATTATCCATTATCAATTATCCATTGATAAAAAACTCTGTGGTACAAGCTTCTAGACTGTTAATCAAGATTAACGATACAATATTATAATTCCATCTTTTTTACTTTCTGATTAATTATCACTCACTTATGACCATCACAACCTCAACAAATAACCCCTTACTAATAGGAAAAGGACTCCCCCCCTTCGACCAAATTAAAGCAGAACAAGTCATTCCAGCAATGACAGAATTACTGCCAGAATTAGACAGTAAATTAACCGAGTTTGAAGCATCTGTTACCCCCAGTTGGGAAGGTTTAGTGGAACCCCTAACAGAAATCGAAGAAAAATTAACTTGGACTTGGGGAATTATCGGCCATTTAATGGGAGTTAAAAATAGTCCTGAATTACGGGAAGCTTACGAAAAAGTACAACCCCAAGTTGTCGAATTCATCAACAAACTAAGCCAAAGTAAACCCATTTATCAAGCTTTTAAAACTCTGAAAGAAAGTGAGGCATTTAATAGCTTAGAAAATGCTCAAAAACGCATTGTTGAAACAGCTATCAGAGAAGCGGAATTATCAGGAGTTGGGTTAACGGTCGAAAAGCGGAAAAAATTTAACCAAATTCAATTAGAAATGGCAGAAATTTCGACCAAATTTTCTAACCATGTTTTAGATGCAACTAAAGCCTTTAAACTAAAATTAACTACCGAAAAAGAAGTAGAAGGTTTGCCCGCAAGTTTACTCAGTTTAGCCGCACAAACTGCCCGCACAGAAGGAGAAGAAAACGCAACTCCTGAAGCTGGCCCTTGGGTAATAACCTTAGATTATCCTAGTTATATTCCCTTCATGAAATATAGCACCCAAAAGGACTTAAGGGAGAAGGTTTATAAAGCATCTATTTCCCGTGCATCTAGCGGAGAATTGGACAATAATCCCTTAATTGAGCGTATCTTAGAACTGCGGAAAGAACAATCACAATTATTAGGTTATGACACCTATGCCGAGGTTAGTTTAGCCCGTAAAATGGCCCCCAATGTAGAAGCAGTAGAAACTTTACTCGAAGAGTTAAGAAAAGTCAGTTATAATGCTGCGGTTAAAGACTTAGAAACCCTGAAAACCTTTGCAAAAAATGATGATTTACAACCTTGGGATGTAAGTTTTTGGGCAGAAAAACAACGGGAAATCTTGTTTAATTTTACTGCCGAAGAATTACGCCCTTATTTTCCTTTACCTCAAGTATTAGACGGGTTATTTACCTTAGCAAAACGTATCTTTGGGGTAACAATTATTGCAGCAGATGGAGAAGTCCCCGTTTGGCAAGAAGATATACGATATTTCCAGGTCAATAATGAAGCAGGAGAAGCGATCGCACACTTTTATTTAGACCCCTATAGTCGTCCCGCAGAAAAGCGCGGAGGGGCCTGGATGAATGATTGTATTGGACGGGCAAAAATACGCCTAGAAGAACAATTTACGACCCGTTTACCCGTTGCTTATTTAATTTGTAATCAAACCCCTCCTGTTGATGGTAAACCCAGTTTAATGACCTTTGAAGAAGTAACAACCTTATTTCATGAATTCGGTCATGGGTTACAACATATGTTGACAAAAGTTGACTATCCTGGAGCAGCAGGAATTAATAATGTAGAATGGGATGCTGTAGAATTACCCAGTCAATTTATGGAGAATTGGTGTTACGATAAAGCGACTTTGTTTAACATGGCCAAGCATTATGAGACGGGAGAAACCCTACCCGAACATTACTATAATAAGTTAATTGCTGCTCGGAATTATATGAGTGGTTCAGCCATGTTACGGCAACTACATTTTAGTTTCTTGGACTTAGAATTACACCATCGTTATCAACCCAATGGAAACGAAACACCGGCCCAAGTTCGGGAACGCATTGCTGAGAAAACAACCGTCATGAAACCGTTACCTGAAGACGCATTTTTATGTTCTTTTGGTCATATTTTTGCGGGAGGTTATGCAGCAGGTTATTATAGTTATAAGTGGGCAGAAGTTTTAAGTGCGGATGCGTTTTCGGCCTTTGAAGAAGCAGGTTTAGAAGATGAAAAAGCGGTTTCAGAAACAGGTAAACGCTTCCGAGATACCGTGTTAGCATTAGGGGGAAGTTTACACCCGATGGAAGTGTTTAAAGCTTTCCGAGGAAGGGAACCTAAAACTGAACCATTGTTAAAACATAGTGGTTTATTGAACGCTGTTTAATTTTTAGTTTGAGTGCGTTATCATTAGGTAACGCACTAAGGTTAATCTATCGGTAAGCTAAAGAATGACAACATAGGGTTAATATTATGACTAACCGACTTGAATTTTTTCGCCAGCAAATGGCTTCATTTGAAGGGACTTCTGACCCACAAAAAGCCATAGAAAAGGGTTATTATATTGAGCAACCTAGGAATTCTTTAGCAAATACTATTGCTGCTAAAATAGCATTGCGTCCTACTTCTCGTCATTTATTAATAGGTGGTATTGGTTCAGGGAAAACAACACAATTATTAATGACTTGCGATCGCCTTAATGAAATTGAAGATATTTCTGCTCATTATGTTGATGTTAGTTTATATACAGATATCTCGGAAATTAAACCAGGTTCTTTACTTGCTATTACGGGTTTAGTATTATCTAAATTAAGAGATGATTGGGAAGAAATAGGGTTAAAAGATGACATAAATTATATTGACAAATATGCTTACGGTTCCTTGGAATCAATCTCTCTAGAAACAATCAATAATACACAAAAACAAATGGAAAAAATATCAGATAAATTCGGTTTGAAAAATAAGCATTTTTTGCAAACCGAAGGATTGCTTAACTTAAATAAAGAATCGAAAAAAAAATATAAAAATATTCATCAGAAAATTCAATTAATTAAGTCGAATTTATCAAAACATAAGTTTATTGTTCTATTATTTGATGGTTTAGATAGATTTAATGATAACGAATCTATGTTAAAGCTTATTCAAGCAGATATTGAATTGATATCACAATTAAACCTGGGAATTATATTAGTTAGTCCAATATCTTTGAATTATGATAATTATCAAGAAGCACTTAAGCAAGAGTTTAATAATAATGTTCATTATCAGCCTTATTTTGACATAGAAAATGATGAAAATGCCCATGATTTTTTTGACAATATCCTCAAACTTCGCTCATCTGAAAACTTTATTCAGAAATCTGCTAGAGAACTATTAATTGCTTATTCAGGAGGAATTTTAAGAGACTTGATAAATCTAACACAAAATTCGATTGAAGAAGCTTATTTTTCTGATAGCGATATACTTGAAGAAAGTCATGTAAATTCAGCAATAAATTCCTTTAGTCAAACGAAGATTTTTGGAATTTCAAACCCAGAATTAGAAATATTAGAAAAAGTTGCTAGAGGAGAAACGTTTTTGCCAAGAAGTGATGAACATATTCATCTTTTAATTACTCAAGCTATCCTTGAATATCACTATCCTAAAAAACGCTATGCAGTCCATCCTGCATTATTACCTTTAATTCAGAAAACCCTAGCTTAAATCAAATGTTGACCATAAATTCAACGGATAAATTATTACAAAGAATAGGGACACAACCAAATGGTAATGTTTGGTCAGTTATTGTTGTTCCTCTCTCAGAAGTTGAAACAGTAGCAGAAGAATTACAAGATTTGATCGGAATTTTTGCTGAATGTGAGATAGAATTAATCTCAGCAAAACAAAGTCATCAGAAAATGTTAGAAACAATAATAAATACATCAGCAGAATATATAATATTGTTTGAGTTTGAAAATTGGCATCAAGAAAATTGGCGCAAATTAGATGTATTTAGAAGTCATCTAGATCAAAAGAAAAAGGGAGGCATTCTTATTTTAACGATAAATTCCGTGAAACAATTATTATCTTATTCCCCTAATTTTGCCAGTTGGTTAGGGGGGAGAGTTTATCGATTAAATATAGGAGAAGAATTTTTAAATAACGAACAAATAGAAAAAAGATTAAAAGCATTACAAATATGGTCAGGTTTATCTGATAATGAAGTTATAGAAATTGCTAAAAATAATCAATTACCTTCTGATCCAGAATATGCAGAATGGTTAGTTTTGTTAGATCGGGAGGATCTCATTGAAAGATAAACTAACTTGGGAACAGATCGCTGAAACTATACAGGAAAGAACCCTAAAAACAACTAATTTAAACGTCAAAAATACTAAAGTATTACGCGCAGAAATATTAAAATGTTTAACCCAAGCACATGATGAAGGAATTTTAGTAACAAAACTGCATGAAATTCATCCATTATTGAAACTAAAAAAATCTGAAAACAAGGGTCAAGTCTGGGAAATCTTAGGAGGAGATAAAAATTTTAAACGGATTAAAGATCAAGAAAAATTTGGGTATTTTGAACGCAATGATCAAGCTTGGTTTGATTTTGCTATTACCATTTATCAAAAATCAAAAGATTTAGCTGAGATTATTGGATTTGATTTTGAGATTCGTTTTCCTAATGATCATTCCCCTAAATTTATTCGTTTTGATCTTAATTTACCGAGTCATAATAATGAAATAAAAGGCTTGAGGTTTCATCTTCATCCAGGCAATGATGATATTATGCTTCATAGTCCTCCCATGTCACCCCTAGAAATATTACATTTATTTTTATATGGTTTCAAAACGTCGAGAAAACCCCGTTCTTCTTGATTTTTGATAAAACTTTGTTGTAGGGGTCAAGGGCCATTGAATTCCCACACCATGATCTTTTTGCGAGAAATCATTACAATGAAAATAGTCAATTGTTAAAAAATGTTACAAAAATGAGTAAGCTCAGTTTAGACCAAATTTCCGTACAACTCGAAAGCGAAAATTCCCGCGATCGCCTATTGGCCCTTGCTTACTTACGAGAAGTATCCGCAGAAGATGCTGTCCCCCTGATCAAAAAAGTCTTAGACGATGAAATGCTACAAGTGCGATCAATGGCGGTTTTCGCCTTGGGAGTCAAACAAACAAACGAATGTTTCCCCATTCTTGTTAAACTCCTAGAGAATGACCCCGACTATGGCATTCGCGCTGATGCCGCAGGTGCGTTAGGATATTTAAGGGATCAACGGGCCTTTGAACCCCTGTCAAGAGCATTTTATGAAGATACTCAATGGTTAGTGCGCTTCAGTGCTGCCGTCTCTTTGGGTAACTTAGGGGATATCCGCGCCCAAGAGTTATTATTGCAGGCCCTTGACAGCGAGGAAACCGTCGTTAAACAAGCCGCGATCGCAGCCTTAGGGGAAATTAAAGCGATCGATGCGGTGGATGATATTTTACGCTTTGCAGACTCAGAAGACTGGTTAATTCGTCAACGGTTGGCCCAAGCGTTAGGAAATTTAGACACAGAAAAAAGCAAGTCCGCGCTAAAATTCTTGGCTAAAGACGAACATCCTCAAGTGCGTGAAGCCGCTCTATTTTCGTTACAATCCTTAGAACAGGAGACAGAGAAGTTAGTGTAATTCTCATGGTACAATTGGGTTTGTCTGTTCGCCACTTTATTAATTGAACCGAGAACAAAAACCAAGTATTCATGGACATACAAACGTTTTTAGAATTATGTGTAGGACAATGGTTTTCTCAGCGGAGTAGCTATCATTTTGAAGCGCAAAAAGCTGAGAGCCATAAATCAGAATTAACCGTAGAATGGCTCGATGCTGATCATACAGAAGTCATTGCCATTTGTCAACAGTATGGACTGAAACCAAACGAGTCTATGATCGGGCAAAAAATTAGTTGGGATAACGCCGTTGACTTGGGAAAAGCCAAACAAGGCGGCACCACAACTATTATCATAGTTCCTGATGAAAATAACCCCCAAATAGGACGAATTTTGCGCGGTGCAAATGCTCAACTTTCTTCATCAACAGGAAACTATAGTTTAGGAAAAGATGAAGCCCTGACCTTGACTTTAGAAGGTGATAATATTCACATTGAAGAACGGTTATGGTTTGCCAGTCCTAATTTAAGACTACGCTCCAGTTTAATTAAAGGAGCAAATGGCTACAGTCGCACGGCGTTTTATTCAGAAATTCGGAAATTACCCCCGAAAGATGCGGCCTAATTTTTAGGCAATAAATAACAATAGGAGAGCTTAAGAAGTCATGCGTATTCTAATTATGGGGGGAACCCGTTTTATTGGTGTTTATTTGACCAAAGAATTAGTTAAACAAGGTCATGAGGTCGTCTTATTTAACCGAGGAAATAAACCCGCACCCGTCCCAGGTATTCAACAAATTAAAGGCGATCGCACTGATCAAACTCAATTAAAAGAAAAGTTAGGAACAGAAAAATTTGATGCTGTTTTTGATAACAATGGCCGGGAATTAAGTGATACTCAACCTTTAGTTGAAATCTTCAAAGATAAGATTAAACACTTTGTTTATGTTAGCTCAGCAGGGGTTTATTTAAAATCCGATCAAATGCCCCATATTGAAGGGGATGAAGTTGATCCAAACAGTCGTCATAAAGGGAAATTTGAGACAGAAACTTACTTAGAAAAAGCAGGAATTCCTTGGACATCCATTCGTCCTACTTATATTTATGGCCCCCAAAATTATAATGATTTAGAGGCTTGGTTTTTTGATAGAATTGTCAGAAATCGCCCCATTCCTATTCCTGGTAACGGCTTACATTTTACTCAATTTGGCCATGTTCAAGACTTAGTAACATCTATGGCCTCTGTGTTAGGAAATCAACAAGCGATCGGGCAAATTTATAACATTTCAGGGCAACGTTATGTTACCTTTGATGGGTTGGCCCGTGCTTGTGCCTTTGCTGTGGGTAAATCCTCTGATGATGTAAAAATTATCCATTATGATCCTAAACAATTTGACTTTGGTAAAAAGAAAGCTTTTCCCTTAAGAATGCAGCACTTTTTTGCTGATATTAATAAAGCTGTAACTCAATTAAATTGGCAACCGAAATATGATTTAATTACAGGGTTAAAAGACTCCTTTGACAATGATTATTTAGCCTCAAATCGTCATAAAACTGACATAGATTTTTCCTTAGATGAGATCATTTTATCTGATCAAAAGTAAAAGCTGCTAAGGTGAGTATTGCCCACCCTATCGCTTACTAAATCACAGCATAAATGGTTTCTTTTTGCGGTAGCTTGTTTAAGCGATCGCCTGGCCCATCTTTGCCCCATAATGGTATAGAATCAAATGGAATTACTAAGGCTTGTTGATTTGTCGTAATTAGGGTAAATTCTTGGCCTTTTTTGGCTAAAATCATCCCCACTAAACTATCATTTTTCTGGGTAAATTGTAGAGCTTGAGTGCCAATATCTCCCAATTTAGTGATTCTTAAATCTGTTAGTTTTAACCGTTTGCTATAACCCAATTGAGAGACTAATAAAAGGGTTTGATTACTGTTTAGGGTGACACAGCTAACAATTGCCTCATTATAGCGTAATTTAAGAGCTTGATTTCCTTGGGCATTACGGCCCATAGTGGAAATTTGTTCATCAGTAATAGGAAAGCGTAAAACACGACCCCCAGAAGTGGCAATGGCGGTTTCTTGTCCTTCTGTTGTGGGACAAATATAATTGAGAAAATCCCCTTCTTTGAGTTTAATTAATACTAAACCTCGATTGGTTAACTCGGTTAATTCTGACTGTTTAATTCGTTTAATTTTGCCCTGTTGTGTCAGTAATAATAAGTCTTGATTTTCTGTGGTTTCTGGTAAGAAGAAAATAGACACAACTTTTTTCGCGTCTCGTTGTGCGCTATTCGGTAATAAACTCAGTAATGGCATGGGTTGAATGTCAATCGGCGGAACATCTTGAACCGCTACAGGGTAAGCTTTTCCTGTATCAGTTATTGCCACAAATTGTTCTCTCTCTTGAATGGTTTCACTATAAATTGGCCTATAGTTTTCAGCAACTTTACTATTAGGAGATCGCCAGGCAATTGTTCCCTGATCAGTCATTTCTAAAATGGCATCTTTAGGAGGAGTTTGGGGCGTAAATAGGGTTAAAGGTTGACTAACTTGGGGCTGAGATGTTTCAGGTTTTGGAGTAGATTTTTCGGCATTATCTATTGTCGTTTTTTCTGATTCTGGTTTGGAGGCTTTGCCTTTGGTGGGAGTAGGTTTAATAATACGGGTACGTCTTGCATCTCCGTATTTTCTTTTCAGCGATCGCAGTTCTTTTTTTAACCCTTTCAGTAATTCTTGACGATCATTTAATAGGTTTTCTAACTCATTAATTTTCCCTTGTAACTCCTCATATTCAGCTTGTAATTTTTGCCGTTCTAACCCCGTTAAACGACGCATGGGCATGGCTAAAATTCCGTTAGCTTGAGCATCACTAATATTTAATTCTGCTTGAAATCTCACCTTTGCCGTCGTCCCATCCGCCGCATTTCGTAAAATATCAATAACTGCATCTAAATTATTCAGAGAAATTAATAACCCCTCCAAAAGATGCAACCGATTTTGACATTCTTGTAATTCATGACGGTATTGACGGGTTAAGGTTTGTTCCCGAAACTTCAAAAATTCTTCTAATAATTGACGCAGGGATAATTGACGAGGTTGGTTATCAACTAAGGCCAATAAAATTGCCCCAAAATTACTTTGTAAAGCCGTTTGTTTATATAAAGCTTTTAAAACCCCTTTCGTGGTTGCATCCCGCTTTAATTCAATTACCACCCGCATTCCCGTGCGATCGCTTTCATCCCGAAGATCGGCAATACCCTCTAAGCGTCCCTGGTTAACCAAATCGGCAATTTTTTCAATCCAAGCCGACTTATTCACCTGAAATGGCAATTCTGTGACAATAATGGCCGTTCGTTCCTTGCGTCGTTGTCGTCCCACATTAAGGGTTTCAATGCGTGTTATCCCCCG
This sequence comes from Crocosphaera sp. XPORK-15E, assembly GCF_034931425.1. Taxonomy (NCBI): domain Bacteria; kingdom Bacillati; phylum Cyanobacteriota; class Cyanophyceae; order Chroococcales; family Aphanothecaceae; genus Crocosphaera; species Crocosphaera sp. XPORK-15E. The sequence continues at coordinate 46,905 of NZ_JAYGHQ010000012.1, read as the reverse complement.
AACAGGAATAATGCCTTTACCACTGCTATAGGCTTCTTTAATGCCCTCTGTCTCAATAATTTCCCCCCCTGTGGGAAAATCTGGCCCAGGAATAATCTTCCATAACTTCTCATCAGATAGATCAGGAGTATCAATCAAAGCAATTAACCCATCTACCACTTCCCCTAAATTATGGGGCGGAATATTGGTGGCCATTCCCACCGCAATACCAGTACAGCCATTGAGTAATAAAATGGGTAATTGAGCAGGGAGAACGACGGGTTCCTGTTGAGAATTATCAAAATTGCTACTAAAGTCAACAATAGCCTCGCTGATCTCACTCAACATTCCTTGATCAGCAATGGGAGAAAGTCTGGTTTCGGTATAACGCATGGCCGCCGGGGGATCATTATCCACCGACCCAAAATTCCCGTGACCCGCTAACAAGGGGTAACGACTTGAAAAGTCCTGTACCATGCGAACTAAGGCATCATACACCGATTGATCGCCGTGGGGATGGTATTTCCCTAAGACATCCCCCACCACACGGGCGCATTTACGAAAAGGGCGATCAGGCGTTAATCCTAATTCGTGCATGGCGTAGAGAATGCGACGGTGGACGGGTTTCAGTCCATCTCGCACATCTGGCAGGGCCCGCCCCACAATGACGCTCATGGCATACTCTAAATAGGAACGTTGCATCTCTGCGTGTAACGCGGTTGGAATAATTTCACCTGTTCCTAAGAGTGTTTGTTGTTTGGCCATGAGTCTTCCTTTCCTATTACATCAATCATGATCGGGATTTCTGTCCCGTTTCTCAATAAAAACAGGGACAGCACAATTCTATATGCCTAGATGTAGCACAGTTGAGACATTTTAGCAGCTACTTAGTTTTCTTACCATGCTATGAGGCAATCTAAAAAAATCAAGAATCGTCCGTTACAATCTTTGATTTAACGGCCGTTCGCCCCTACCTTGAATTTTTATCCTTACTTTAAATTCCGGTGCGATCAGTTAAAATTTCATAACCTGTTTCTGTCACTAATACGGTATGCTCAAACTGGGCTGATAGAGCATTATCAACTGTTACCACTGTCCAGCGATCGCGTAGGGTTCGGGTATATTTTGACCCTTGATTAACAATCGGTTCAATGGCTAAAGTCATCCCTGCTTTTAATTTTATATTGGGTAATTCTCTGGTGCGATAATTAAAGACACAAGGCTCTTCATGAAGGTTTTGCCCCACGCCATGACCTGTATAATCTTCTACTACACTATAACCATATTTTCTGACCAAATCTTCGATCGCACCTGCAATATCTAATAAATAATTACCTGCTTTTACCTGTTCGATACCTGCATATAAGGCTTCTTCTGCTGCTTTAATTAAACGATTTGTTTTTGGCAAAACTTTTCCTACAGCAATAGTAAGACAAGAATCCCCATGATAACCTTTATAATAGGCTCCTGTATCGACTTTTAACACATCTCCACGACGAATCATTCGCTTAACATTGGGGATGCCATGAACTACTTCTTGATTGATACTGGCACAAATTGAACCCTTAAAGCCATAATATCCCTTAAAACTAGGGGTTGCTCCCATTTCTCTGATTCTTTGTTCTGCATAAGCATCTAGATCTCCCGTCGTCATCCCTGGTTTAACTATAGCCTCAATTTCTTTGAGAACTGTTGCTACAATGCGGGCAGATTGACGCATGATAGCAATTTCTTCCGCAGATTTGATGGGTATACCGCGACGACTCTTTTTAGGGCGAGGTAGTCCGGTTTGTTGCTGTTTGTTGGGTTTATTCTGGGTTTTGCTTGACGAGGAGAAGAAGTTAGTCAGGATGTTCATGAGTTGATTTAATTGCCGTTTCCTGATTTTATCCTATTTTAGATTTGATAATCTTCTCCCATCCTTGAATATAATTAAATACTAGGTTCGTAATTTGGCCCTCAGTCAAATTTAAGGAGATTTTATGCAGCAACAAGATTGGTTAGTTAAAGAAGATGGTGAATGTTTATCTTTTCCTTCCCCTAGACAATGGGACTTGTTAACCCAAACTACCCAATATCGACTACATCGGTTTTTAACAGAATTAGATGATATTCTCAACCAAGCTGAGATAACCGGAGAAACAGAAGCAGACTATCTGCCTAGTTTACGTCGCTTGGTACGAAAGTTGTTGCTTAATGTCTACTGGGTAAGCAACCAAATTCCTGCCCCTTCTGAAAAGACAGGAACCGAGGTATGCTTACTCTATGATGAACCTGGTTATCCCCTAACTCTACAAACCGAGATTATGTTACCAGGTACTACCACCACAATTCATAATCATGGTACTTGGGGAGTCATTGCTACCTTACAAGGACAACAAAAAAATGTCTTTTGGCAACGCTCTCCTACCTCAGAACATCCCCAAAATATTGAAAAGGTTGGAGAGAAAATTCTTCAACCAGGAGATATTATCAGTTTTACCACAGAAGCGATTCACTCTGTCGAAGCCGTAGGAGATGAACCTTCTGTTACATTGAATCTTTATGGCCATACCCACGCCGCTAAGCGGTTTAAGTTTGATCCTGTTAACCACAAAGCCCATCATTTTTAGAGGGTTTTGGGGTTTCTTCGGAAAAAAATTGGGTATTTTACTGAACTTATCCGTTAATTAATGGACTTGCCCGTCGTTCTGCTATTCAGTCTATCAATAATCAAAGGAATCGCCACTATGCTTAACTTCAGCGGCCAAGGGGCAAACAGGAGAGTTAAAAGAAAACAAAGCAGGGCGACACATCCCATCGCTACTTTTGCCACATCTTCTGTGATGTTCATGCTTAGAAAAGCAGACAGCGATGCAATGGCTAGTGTAATTAAGGAAATTGTTAGCATCTTTTTGTTGCTACCTCATTATTCTCTATAGTTTGGGGCGTTCCTTCGGTCATAGAGCTTTAACCTACTTCCGTCTCCTTACAGTATTCCCCTAAAACTGCCTAGAGATGAACGATGAAGTTATGGACATTTCCACATCTTACACAATTTTTAACATAGGTGTCAACCCCTAGTTAAGATTTGTTAAATATTCTATCATTTCCGTGATAGTTCCCTTGACCAAACCCCTAAAAGCGATTTGGTGAGTCGTTCATCTCAAACCACTCTATAGACTGATGGTTCATGGTTTCAGGCAATTGACGATTGGGTAGGGTTTGCATCCACAATACCATTACTAACAACCCAACGGTGATTAAGGTTTCCCAAAAAAGTAATTGACGAGATCCCTGTTCTATTTGTTTCGTGGTGGGATGCTTGATAGTTTTCCAACTCAGTTGCTTAAGACTCTCTCCTTGACGGTTAGAAAGCCAGAAACTCAGGGGTGTTAAGGATGTTTTTGGTAAATTGATCTGGTTAGTGGTTATTTCAGTTTTTTCTACGTTACTATATTCAGTGAAATTTATCCGATCTTGAGATTTAGGATCAGGCGATCGCCTTAAAGATGAATGATTTAATTTGTTATTAGTCACTGGTGTGTTCTCCTCTGAAGTGCTGTCTTAAAAGCACAATAAATATCCCTGCACGACAGACAAAAGTCAGTCGCGTGGTTATTGCGTCAGCTATCTCTTTCAAACAGAGACAATTTATTCCATCTCCTCACACCAATAGGAGATTGTCTCTAAAGTCTGTTAATTAAAATGAAGCCGTGCAAGATCTACTATACCCAGTATGGGCCCTTATCTCAAAATCCGCCATCAAAGTTTAGGATTTTATGTAAAATTTACAGGGATCTCTCCAGAAATACATAATAATAATGGTTTCGATGTCCGCAAGAGCAGTAATAAAAGTTTACAAATAACCATTTTCTGTTAAGAAAGTTAAGCTAATCTCGGATGTTTCCTGTTGTGGTTGTAAAGGTTGTCCTAATAACTTAGCCACATATTTTCCTAAGATATCCCCTTCAATATTGACCCAATCTCCGATTTTAAGGTGACAAAGATTGGTTTGATGATAGGTATGGGGAATGACTGCTGCTCTAAACCAAGTTCCCTGGCGATCGCAGTCAGCTACGGTTAAACTAATGCCATTTACCGCCACACTGCCTTTAGGAATAAGATAACGTCCAATATAATCTTGCCACTGTTCTAAGCGAGAAGATGGGGCAGCAAAGGTCATTTCCCAAGCTTTATCTGTCGAGATAGACTCCTGTAAACAACCGATCCCATCAACATGGCCCGTGACAAAATGCCCGCCCAATTTACTGCCAACCCGCAAAGAAGGTTCCACATTTACATAAGTCGCGGTTTGAATTTTTTGGCTCAATGTGCTGCGTTGTAGAGTTTCTGGGGAAGCAGTGGCCACAAAACCATCATTGACAATTTCCTCCACCGTGAGACAAACTCCATCCACGGCCACACTATCCCCCAAGGCTAAATCTGATAAAATAGAACTGGTAGAAGCATCAGATATGGAAAGGGTAAAGCGATCAGATTCAACAGGGCGTAAAGTGCCAAGGCCTTGAATTAAACCAGTAAACATCGTTTTAGCTTCAGAAAAAAATGTCTCTCTCGACATTTGGTGAGAGAATCTTAGGGAGATTTTGGGGCATACTGTGAGTATACCTCAAGGCTTGACTCCCCAGATAAGCGGGGCTAAGATGACTGAGGCGGTACAGATTGATCTGTTTCTACTATGGGAACAATCTCTTTTCGAGGATAGGCAGATGATTGAAATGAAAGTTGCGGGAATTGCTTTAGATGCTGTAACACGGAGTCCCATCGTTTTACTTAAAGATGGCTCTGATCGTCGCGCTCTTCCGATTTATATTGGACAAGACCAAGCTAAAGCGATTATTGGGGCCTTAGAAAATCAGAAACCTCCCCGGCCCCTGACTCATGATTTAATTACGAATTTGTTTGAGGCGTGGGGTTTGTCTTTAGATAGAATTATCATTCATTCCCTTCAAGATAATACTTTTTATGCGGTTCTTTCTATGCGTCAAGGGGAAATTAAAAAAGAGATTGACTGTCGTCCTAGTGATGCCATTTCTATTGCTTTACGAACGAATAGTCCTATTTGGGTAATGGAAGAAGTGATCGCTGATGCTTCAATTCCGGTTGATCGAAATGCGGATGAAGAGGAGCGTCAAGCGTTTCGGGATTTTGTGGCGAATTTGCGTCCTGAAGATTTAATTCAACGTCGCGGTTTAGAACAAAATGAGGAACAATGAATAATTAATAATGAATAATTAACAATTATTTATTGGTAAAAAGTAATAAGGATGATTAGCTTTTTTGAGATCCTAACTAATGCGTTATCGACGGTTTGGCAAAACAAATTTAAACCTTTCAACGTTTTCTTTAGGGGCGATGCACTGTTTATCTTCTGAGGAGGTTTTTCAGAAAACTTTACAAACTGCAATTTCTCTGGGAATTAATCATCTAGAAACTGCTAGAGGTTATGGCAATAGTGAACGGTTTTTAGGGAGATTTTTAAACCAAGATTTATCGTTTCCGAGAGAACAACTTTACATTACTACTAAGTTAACGCCGACTCCTGATGCTGAGACAATGAGTCGGTGTCTTGATGAGTCTTTGGAACGGTTACAATTAGATTATATTGATTGTGTGGCTATTCATGGGATTAATACTTGGGAACATCTTAACTGGGTGACGCAACCTAATGGCTGTTTTTTGGCTCTAGAAAGGGCGTTAGATGAGGGTAAGATAAATCATATCGGATTTTCGACTCATGGCAGCTTAGATTTGATTTTAGCAGCAATTAAGACGGATTTATTTGAGTTTGTTAACCTACATTATTATTACTTTTTTCAACGTCATGGCCCGGCCATTGAGTTAGCATCGCAAAAAGATCTAGGGATTTTTATTATTTCTCCTGGGGATAAAGGGGGTTTACTTTATACTCCGTCATCGTTGCTTAAAGAGTTATGTAAGCCCTTTTCTCCCTTGGAATTAACTTATCGGTTTTTGTTAAGCGATCGCCGCGTTACTACCTTAAGTATGGGGCCAGCAAATCCCACAGAATTTGCTCCTATTATACCATTATTTGAGCAAGATGATGAGTTAACTGAGGTAGAGATAAGCAAATTGAATGAGTTAGAAAAACATTTAGAAACTGTCTTAAATACTGATCACTGTCGTCAATGTTATCAATGTTTACCTTGTCCTGAAAATATTAATATTCCTGATATTTTACGGTTAAGAAATTTGGCGGTTGCTTATGATATGAAGAATTATGGTGAATATCGTTATAGAATGTTAGAAAATGCGGGTCATTGGGTTCCTGGAAATAAGGGAAATCGTTGTACAGAATGCGGTGATTGTTTGCCTCGTTGTCCTGAAAATTTAAAGATTCCGACGTTATTAAAAGATGCTCATCAACGCTTAAATGGTGCTTCTCGTCGGCGTTTATGGGAATAATTTTTATGAATTAGGATATCGATTAGCAATTATTAAAATTTCTCTTTCTAAAAGACGATATTCTACAGTAATATAAGTTCGAGACATTTTAATTATTTAGAGTGATGAGATTCTGATTGAAGAATAAGATGAGCTTTGCCTTTAGCTATTGTGATAATATGTTCAATAACTAATACTTTATCTAATTCCGCTTTTTCTTCTAGGCTTAATTCTCCCATTTTAGCACGATAACTTAAATTTTCTAGGCGTTCCTTTGCTGTGTCAGAGTATTGAAAGTTGATTAAAGTTTCTGGGGTTACTCCTGTTGAGAGAAAATCAATAAATTCGTCATAAATTTTAGCTTTATTTTGAATATTGGTTGTCATAATATTTCCTGTTTTTTCGGGTTTTTAATCTTATCATAATACATAATTTGGGAATTGGGTTAAACAGATTAATAATGATTTTACCCTAACATTTATGATCTAAATACTTTTTCATTCATCACAGTTGTAGCAGCATTAGTAAAAATAAAGCCCACAATTGAACCAGCGATCGCAGTCAAAGTAATAGGTTCCATACTTACTCTCCTTGAATTTTTCTTAAAATAATTTGCATCAACAATAATTGTAGTCAGTAGGGTGAGATCTTGCACCTAGCTGGAAAACCCCGATTTTTTACAAAATAGTAAGGAAGTCATGCTTGGTTTGCTGTCTTGAAAAATCGGGGTTTTGTGATTTTTAAATCATGGTGCAAAATAACTTCTAAAAATCTTAATCTTTTCCCCTATGCCAATGCCATAGGTAGATTTTCCTTAAAGCCGTCACCATAAACACTTTCTTAAGGAATCACCTGTGTAACAATAGTTAGCGGTATCAACAAAGTAGTGAACAAAATAACTTAGGCATTACGGTATGGAATCGCTTTATCAATACGCCTGGCTAATACCTGTTTTCCCCCTCGTTGGGGCGATGATAGTTGGCCTGGGTTTAATCTCATTTAACGAAGCCACAAACCGCCTGAGACAAGTAAATGCTGTATTTATCATTTCCTTGTTGGGCGCGTCTATGGTGATGTCTTTTGCCCTGCTGTGGAGTCAAATTAATGGTCATGGTGAATATACCAAAATGATCGAATGGGCAGCAGCCGGCAATTTTCACCTAGAAATGGGCTACACTCTCGATCACCTCAGTGCCTTGATGTGTGTCATTGTCACCACCGTTGCTTTATTGGTAATGGTGTATACCGATGGCTATATGGCCCATGATGCAGGATATGTGCGATTTTATGCGTATTTGAGCATATTTAGTTCCTCAATGTTAGGCTTAGTCATTAGCCCTAACCTGGTACAAGTATATATTTTCTGGGAACTGGTAGGAATGTGTTCCTATCTCCTGATCGGGTTTTGGTTCGATCGCAAGGCAGCCGCAGATGCTTGTCAAAAAGCCTTTGTAACCAACCGCGTCGGGGACTTTGGCTTACTTTTAGGGATGTTAGGGCTATATTGGGCCACCAATAGCTTTGAATTTGATGTCATGGGGGAACGGTTACAAGAGTTAGTTTCCTCCGGTACTATTGCCCCCGCTTTAGCAGCCTTATTTGCTGTCTTGGTATTTTTAGGCCCTGTAGCAAAATCTGCCCAATTTCCCCTTCATGTGTGGTTACCAGACGCAATGGAAGGCCCTACCCCCATTTCTGCCCTCATTCATGCGGCAACTATGGTTGCGGCGGGGGTTTTCTTGGTGGCGAGAATGTATCCTGTCTTTGAGCATATTCCTGTTGTCATGACAACTATTGCTTGGACGGGAGCTTTAACCTCATTTTTAGGGGCAACTATTGCTTTAACCCAAAATGATATTAAGAAGGGCTTAGCTTACTCTACTATCTCCCAATTAGGTTACATGGTCATGGCCATGGGTATCGGTGCTTATACAGCAGGCCTGTTTCACCTGATGACCCATGCTTATTTTAAAGCGATGTTGTTCCTTTGCTCTGGTTCTGTCATTCATGGCATGGAAGGAGTCGTCGGCCATGATCCCGTATTGGCCCAGGATATGCGCTTAATGGGGGGTTTACGGAAATATATGCCCCTGACTTCCTTGGCCTTTTTCATCGGAACTTTGGCTATTTGTGGTATTCCTCCTTTTGCTGGTTTTTGGTCAAAGGATGAAATTTTAGGCCTCGCATTCCAAGCAAACCCCGCTTTATGGGTTGTAGGTTGGTTTACTGCTGGTTTAACGGCATTTTATATGTTTCGGATGTATTTCATGACCTTTGAAGGAGACTTTAGAGGTAATGATTTGGGTATTCGGGCAAAACTGACGGCTGCTGCTGCCCCTGTGTTTGGCCCTGGGGCGATGGATGTGAAAGAATTGGATCATGATACCCATGAGGAAGCAGATGATCACGGCCATGATCATGGTCATAGTGACTCCCCCCATGAGTCTCCCTTAACCATGACTTTACCCTTGCTTATTCTAGCCATTCCTTCGACAGTAATTGGCCTCTTGGGTAGACCTTGGAATAATACTTTTGAAGGGTTTATTTCTGCCCCAGGAGAAGTCATTGAAGAAGCTGCTCACTTCGATTGGACGGAATTTGCTATCATGGCGGGTAATTCGGTAGGAATTGCTTTAATTGGTATTACTGTGGCATCTTTGATGTATCTACGACACAAAATTGATCCTGCTGCGATCGCCGAAAAATTCCCGGCCTTATATCAATTTTCCCTCAATAAATGGTATTTCGATGACATCTATGATCGGGTGTTTGTCACGGGATGTCGTCGTTTAGCCCGCCAAATTATGGAAGTTGATTATCGTGTCATTGATGGTGCGGTTAATTTAACGGGTTTAGCAACTTTGGTGAGTGGCGAAGGCTTAAAATACTTAGAAAATGGTCGCGCCCAATTCTATGCCTTAATTGTATTTGGGGCTGTATTAGGGTTTGTTATTGTGTTTAGTGTGGTCTAAAACAACCTTATCCTAAATTTTTCTAAAGGGTGCGTTACACTCCGTTAACGCACCCTAATTTATTATATTTTGGACTGAAAGTATTTATATATCATTATTATTGAAAAGTAATTCCCGATTGCTTTTCAATTGATTTTAAAGTACCTATTGGAATGATTTTACCTTGATGTATAGGAACAATTGCTGTCCGTTGAGTTTCAGGGTTAAATAACTTTAAATGAGAACCTGTTTGTGAAACCTCAATAAAACCATATTGTTTGAGTTGTTTAATAACTTCCCTAGCTGTTAAACGGGGTGTTTTAGGTGACATGATTAAAAGCTATTTTAAATCACAACTTCAATGGTATTAACAATCTGTTGAGAATTCAAAAAATGATCGGGCATAGGTTCTAAAAGGAGTTGAATGGCCTCCTTAAGATTAGCCACTGCTTCTTCTGTTGTATCTCCACAAGAAGATATATAATTTAATTCTGGACAAGTGGCAGAAAAAGCTTTTACTTCTTCATCCCACTCTAATATTACTCTAATATTCATGGGTACTTTTTGGTTTAACTTATCATCAACATATAGTATCCTATCACATTTTATAGGGATTTTATTCGGTTTTTTCAAGGGACTACTGCTCTTGTCGGGTGCATTCGACTTTAATTATTTTTACTCAAAATTTATTTCATTTTTTTCATAACTTTAATCTCCTTGCCACCAGATCAACTCCAAACACGAGGCGATCTTAATAACGCTTCAACTTGGTCTTTTGATAAAGGTTTCGCAAAGAAATAACCTTGACCTTGTTCACACCCCAACCATCTTAATTGGGCTAATTGTAACTCTGTTTCTACCCCTTCCGCAATAATATCCATGCCCAAAATATGCGCTAAACTAACAATGGCCCTGACAATTTCTGCGTTATCATTATTTGGTTCCATTCGCATCACAAAAGAGCGATCAATTTTTAAGGTATTAACTGGAAATCGATGTAAATAACTTAAGGAAGAATAACCTGTTCCAAAATCATCTAAACAAATTTCAATGTTTCTTTGTTTGATTTTTAATAAAATTTCCGTCGCTGCTTGGACATTTTCCATTAACAAGCTTTCTGTAATTTCGACTTTTAAAAAGTGATTTTCTAATTGGGTTTTTTCTAAAATTTTATCTAAAGTATCAATTAAATTCGCATATTTTAATTGTTTACTCGATAAATTAACACTAACTTTCAAATCAGCAAACTCAGGAAATTGGGTTTGCCAGGTTTTTAATTGTTGACAAGCTTCTTCTAAAATCCACTCTCCCATGGGAATAATTAATCCGGTTTCCTCTGCAATAGGAATAAAATGACCAGGAGAGACTAAATTCCGTTGAGGATGTTGCCAACGAATTAACGCTTCAAACCCCGTTAATTTACCCGTTGCTAAGGCAATTATCGGTTGATAATATAATTCAAATTCTTTCCGTTCAATGGCCCTTCTTAAATCAGTTTCTAACTGTAAACGAGTCACAGCGCGATCGTGCATTTTTTGATCAAAAATTGCATAACAAGCTTTACCATCAGCTTTGGCCCGATACATCGCTGTATCAGCATCCCTTAAAATCTCTGCTGCTACTTTATATTCAGGAATACTTAAAGCAATACCAATACTGGTATTAATAAAGACATCTTGAGCATCTAAATTAAAGGGTTGGGTTAAATCTTGATGAATTCTCTCAGCAATTTTAATGGCATCTTTTAGATTCCCAATATCTTCTAAAAGAATGGCAAATTCATCTCCTCCTAATCTTGCTAAGGTATCATCAGATCGTAAACATTGATGTAAACGACGGGCAATTTCTTGTAATAATTGATCTCCAATAGAATGACCTAAACTATCATTAACAACCTTAAATTCATCGAGATCTAAAAACAAAACAGCAAAGCTAAAATCAGGACGACGCTTTTGTCTTTCTAAAGCGTGTTCGAGACGATCCATGAATAAAATTCGGTTAGGTAAATGAGTTAAGGGATCATGAGTTGCGTTATATTGTAATTGTTCTTCAGCCAGTTTTCGCTCTGTAATATCTGTATCTAACCCATCAATTCTTATAATCTTTCCGTCTCGATCATACACCACTCGACTCCGACTATAAAGCCAGCGAATTTGTCCATCAGGCCGTACAATACGATATTGAAATTCTGTGTGGCCGATTTCTAATAAAACTTGGCGATGATATTTAATTAATTCTCGATCTTCTTCATGAACTAATTCACCCCAAAGCTCAATATTTTCAGAAAAATCTTCTAAGGGATGTCCAAAAATTAGTTGGGCCGCAGGATTAATATAAATGATCTCAGAAAATGTCGAATTCATTGACCAAACTACATCTTGAATTGAGGTTAAAATTCCCTCTAAACGTTGCTCACTTTCTGATAAAGCTTGCTCTATTCTTTTCCTTTCTGTAATATCAGTAATCATGCTCAACGCTCCCACATAATTACCTTTAGCATCAAATAAAGGATTAGTAGAAATACTTGCCCAAATTTCCTGACCATCTTGACGACGGAATTTAAAATCATGGGTTTCTGCAACCCCTAGACGACTCTTTTTAAGATTAGTTTGAGCGATGGAATATTCTGACTCATTCATAAAGTAAAATAAGCTTTTACCCATCATTTCTTCAACCTTATAGCCTAACATTTGCGCCATTTGTTCATTGACAAAGGTAGTCTTATTTTGCTCATCAATAATCCAAATTCCTTCCGTTGCTGTTTCAACAATTTGACGATATTTTTCTTCACTTTGGGACAAAGCTTGTTGCGCTTGACAATTTTCTGTAATGTTTCTAAAAGACACTAAATAAGCTTTTTTCCCTTGCCAATTAATATCAGCTACTCGCATCTCTGCAATGATTAATTCCTGTTGAGGATGTCTAATAAAAATTTCTGTGGGTTGCTCATCTCCTAATGGTAAACCCAAAGGATGATTGATTAATTGTTCTTGGGAACGGCCAAAAATATTTTCCGCAGCAGGATTAATAAAACAGATATTTCCTTGAGCATTTACCACTAATAAGCCATCGGAAATTGTGGTAATAATGCGGCTTAGTCTTTCTTCGCTTTCTTTTAGGGCTATTTCTGTTTGTTTCCGTTGAGTGATATCAACCGCTTGGCCAAACAAATATAATGGCTTTTCTTGAAGATCTCGAATTAAGGTCATTTGCAAAATGATATTAATTTTTTGACCCTGTTTCGATCTCAAACATTTTTCAGTCAGAAAGCTGGGAATTTCTCCTGATAATAATTGTTCTTTTAAAGGAAGCTCTTTATCGTCATCATCTGGGTGAGTAGTATCAGCACAATTAAACTCTAATAATTCTTCGCAAGAATAACCAACCAAATCACAGAAGGCTTGATTTACCCTGAGAAAATTCCCTTCAAGACTACTTAAACCCATGGCTGAAGGAGCTTGTTCAAAAAGGATACGAAACTTTTCTTCACTTTCTTTTAGGGCCGCTTCTATTTGTTTCCGTTCGGTAACATCACGAGCAATTGCATAGATTGCTTTTTCTTGGACGTAGGCCACAGATGTCCAAGCTAACCAACGATAGGAATCATCCCGACAGCGATAACGATTTTCAAAATAATGGGTCTTTTTTCCTTTGCTCAGGTTTGCAACTTCTGCTAAGGTGGCCTGTCGATCATCAGGATGGACAAATTCGATGAAGGGTTGGGCTAATAATTCTGCTTCTGAATAACCCAAAATTTGTTTAAAGGCGGGATTAATTCTTTTAAAATAACCGTCAAAATCCGCCACACAGAGTAATTCTAAGGAGAGAGAGAAAAAGCGATCGCCTTCAGTTTCCATTAGTTGATGCTCATCAGTTTTGTCTTGACGAGTGGAGTCACAATGCTCATTTTCAATCACGTTACCATTTTTTGGTGGCATTTCCATCCTATCCAGGAAGGATATTCACTTCTTAATTGAGTGACATATTTATTCATTTTAGCGATTAAAATCAGTAACTTTAGAAAAAAGATTAAGTAGAAATTTGGGAACAGTATACAGCCCCTCAAACTCGCTTTGGGGCAATTTATGAATTGCCCCGACTGGAAATCAACTACGCCAAATTTTTTCAAGCACTGTAGTGGCTTGAATATCCCCTAGATTATAGGTAGCAGATTGAATCCCAATATATTTATCTTGACTGGGAGGTAATCGTTTTGTTGCCTTAGTTTGGCCAAATAAAGCAACGGTATAGGTACCAACAGCCACCGCTAATTGTAAGGGGGTGCTATCGGTACACACCATCAAATTAGCCCCAGCGATCATGGCAGCTAAGCGACCTACACCACTCGGTTTGATCACCTTCAGGTTAGGACAACTTTCTTGAACCATCTTCACCCATGCTTCATTACCTGCCCATTGTAGGAGAACAATGGGGATTGAAGGCTGTTTTTGTTGCATATTATTAATAATATTGCTCCACTGCGGCACGGGATAGGATTCACCAAACCCACCATACAAAAGAATATAGCCGCTTTCTTGGAGTAACAGGCGTTTTTGCTCCCCTTCAGCCCAACTAATATCATCTTTAGGGACGGCAATTTTCAGGGGAGGACAGGGGGTTTGTATTCCTAGTCCTTGTATCAGATCATGATACATATAGGCGGTATATTGTTCGGTTTTTTGGGGGACGGGGTTCGATAAAAACCAAGCTGTTGAGGTTTGATAACCGATAGATAAGGGGATGCCATTTAACCAAAACAGCAGTCCCAATGTCCAGCGTTTATCTAGGGTGAAAGCCACATCATACTCGCGATCGCGGATCATCCCTAATAAGTTTAAATAATCGGCTAATCCATTGCGATCTTGGTAGTCAAACATCAGGACTTCGTGAACGTGAGGACAGACCCGATAAGCTATTTTGGCACGGGGTTCTACGATCACATCGATCAGGGCGTTGGGATATTGAGTTTTGAGGTCTTCCAGGGTTGGAAAAAATAAAATTTGTTCGCCAATTCCCCCAGGAACTAGGGCTAGTATTCGCATAAAACTCTGATGTTTGTTAGTGAGCTATCTATAAGGGGTTTTAAATTTGAAGGGACACACAGTAAGTGAATTACTTCCGTCTCGCTTCAATTAAGCCAGTTAAACCCTCAGAACATATTATCTTAACCCTGTCAACATCTTGCTAATACTTCATTAACACTTCATCTTTGTTTATCTTGATTCTACTGAGTTGACAGCCGAAGGATTACTGAATTTATCTGATTGATAATATAAATTAATCAATAAATCGTCTTGATTTTAAAATAACAATCAATCAATTCTTCCTGCTCTTGACAAGTAATGATAATTTTTTTCAATTGGCAACGAGGTTACGCCTTTGTGGTATACTTCAATTAAGTTAAACATCTACAGCCAGTGTGTCTTGCCCTAAAATAGTCCCTACAAGTCCCATTATCTCGTTGTCTTCATCTAATCTCTATTGAATTTCTCCTGATCTTAGTGTTTTTTGGTTCTTTATTTTGAGCATTTGTACTATTTTGATCTGAGTATAATTGCTTATGGCTTGACAAAATAGATAAATTGTGCATTAGAGAAAATTAAGAATTTAAACAATAAAAGAAGAATCATCTTCACAGTAGTTAAAAAATCGGTTCTCCTGTTAAACTAAAGGCGCGAACTTCAGTAATTTTCACCTTAACTAATTGCCCTTTTAACTCATCAATATTCCCCTTAAAAAAGGTCAAACGATTTCCCGCAGTTCTTCCCATCACTTGGGTTATATCTTTATGGTTTCCATCTTCTACTAATACAGTTTCAATGCGTCCTAAATATCTTTGAGAACGTTCGGCAGCTTTTTGGGACACTAAATGATTTAACCGTTGTAAGCGATCGCTTTTCACTTCTTCACTTAATTGATTATCCCACAAAGCGGCAGGAGTACCAGGACGAGGGGAATAAGCAGCAGTATTAAGTAGATCAAAGCCAATATCATCTACTAATTGTAAAGTCTTCTCAAACTGTTCTTCCGTTTCTCCAGGAAACCCAACAATAGCATCTGCACTGATAGAAGCATCAGGCATATATGACCGAATTTTATCAATAATTTGTCGGTATTTCTCATGAGTATAGCCCCGTTTCATAGCTTTTAATATCTCATTATCTCCAGACTGGAAAGGAATATGAAAATGCTCACAAACTTTTGGCAATTCATGACAAGCACGAATTAATCTTTCGGTAAAATAACGGGGATGACTGGTAGCAAATCTTAGTCTTTCAATGCCCGGAATTTCATGTACTTGATATAATAAATCTGTCAAAGTATGTTGATGTCTTCCCGTTTCCGTTACCCCTGGTAAATCTCTACCATAAGCATCAATATTTTGCCCTAACAAAGTAATTTCTTTATAACCTTGTTTTCCCAATAATTCCATTTCAGCATAAATCGCCTCTGGTGTGCGTGATTGTTCAACCCCTCTAACATTGGGAACAACACAATAACTACACCGTTCATTACAGCCATAAATAATATTAACCCAAGCGGTAACGCTACTATCTCGACGGGGTTTAGTGATATCTTCAACAATATGAATTGCTTCAGTGGCAACGACTTGATTTCCGTCAAAAACTTGCTCTAATAAATCTTCCAAACGGTTAGCGTGTTGGGGCCCCATAACTAAATCTAATTCTGGGATTCTTCTTAAGATTTTTTCCCCTTCTTGTTGGGCCACACAACCGGCCACAATTAGAGTTAAATTAGGATTTTCATGTTTCCTTTTAGCTTGTCTTCCTAAATAGGAATAAACCTTTTGTTCCGCATTATCCCGAATGGTGCAAGTATTATATAGAATTAAATCAGCCCCATTGGGATCTTCTGACCATAAAAACCCCATATCTTCTAAAATACCCGCCATGCGTTCCGAGTCAGCTTTATTCATCTGACAGCCAAAAGTAGTTATATGGTAATGGCGTTGAGAGGTGGTCATGGTTTAAGGTAAGGTGTGTAATTCTTTATAGATCCCTATTATAGATTCTTTGGCTGACAATTGACAGAAAATTAAATCGACATTAAGAATATGAAGTCTAAAAAATGAATAATATGAATTGATTTCTTGAGATTTACTTGTTATAACAAGACAAGGACAAAACGACAATCTAAACCCATGATTCTATTCTGGCGTAGGGCTTTCCGTTTGCCCCAAACCTATTTGTTGATTATTGGGGCTATCTTAGGATACATCAACTTTATTATTGTTTTAGGGATTCGTCCCATTCCTATCATTGTCGGTGGACTTATTGCTTTAGGAATGATAGGCATTTGGTTTCAACAATTATGGCAGTTTCAAAGTCCTATTATGGCTGATTTACTTGAAACTGATATTTTTCTGAATGAACTGCAAAAAATCGAGCAAAATTTAGGCAGTAAATCATCTTTGACTGAATGGCAAAACTCACTAAAATGGGCTAAAGAAAGTCAATTTTTTGCCCATCGTATAGCTACTAAAGAAAGTCCTTTAACACCAGATTTACTGGAAACGTTATACAGTATCTTGGGCTTATCAAATCAGGTTGCTCAAGCCATTTTAGCCCTAGAACAAGTCAAAACCGAAACCTATCAAACTCTAACCCAAAAGCATCTACAAACCAGTTATGATAGACTCCAAGAAACTCATCATCAATTACAGAATTTACATGATCAAGTTGTTGTATCTTCCTTAGATACCTCTACAATTAAAGCAGGTTTGCCCTATCATCTACGGGGAATTATTGCTGATAATCAAACCGTCATTAAAACCATTATTCAAGATGCAGCAAATGGAGAATCATTATGAAAAGTAAGAATCAGTTATTTGAGAGATCTAATTTACTGTATAAAAAGATTACAAATAGCTTTCGACAATCATTTAGGGCTTGGTTTTTAGTAGGAATCTGTTTAACTTTATTATGGGGATGTTTAGCAGGAGTTCCCAAAGCAGACTCTTTTGATAGTGCTTATGAAAGCTTACAAAATAAGGTAATTCCTAAAATTTCTACCCAAAATAATATTGTTCCTGATGAACTAGCTTTACGTTATGCTATTGATAATACTACTGAGCCTTTACCTCCTATTGATAAATATCCAATTTATGGGGCCCAACCTACTCAAGATCCAAATATTATCTATCTAGAAATTTTCGGTTCTCCTGAAAAAGCCAACGCACAAAAAGAAGATGAACGATGGTTTGTTGATGTCATAGAAAAGTTTAATCAACAAAAGAATAAAACAAGTTCAGGCAAAATAATTCAAGTTGGGGTGCGAAATATTCCCTCTGGAATTGGTCAACAAATGATCGCAGCTAAAGTAGTTAAACCTGCTGGTTATACTCCTTCTCATGATCTGTGGATACAGATGTTAAAAGGTCAAGGAATTCAGCCAGTTTATATTAATAAAGCTTTACTACCTAGTAATCCGGGAATTGTATTAAATGATCAAGTTAAACAAGAACTTTTTGGCAATAAGGAAGTTACATTTGATGATATTCTAGATGCAATTTTAGCCGAAAAAATTACCATTGGTTATACAAATCCTTATGCGAGTTCTACCGGACTTAATTTACTTTATACCATCTTTTGGCGAGCAGCAGGTCACGATAAAGATGGGAAACCATTAACCATTGCTGACTTACAATCATCTCAAGTTAATTCTATTTTTACAGGGTTTCAAAAGCAAGTATTACTAACTGCATTAACTACAATAGATTTAAAAGAAATATTTCTTAGAGATCCTAAAAAATTACCTGCTTTTGCCATTGATGATCTCAGTTATCACACTTTAAAACAATTACCAGAATTTGCTAAAACCAGTTATATTCCCTTTGGTGTTCCTCATAATAGTCCTTTAGTTGGTTTCTCCTGGAATACCCCTGAGCAAGAAGAAGGATTAAAAAAATTAGCTCAATTTGCAACTTCTGAAACGATGCAAAAATTAGCTCCACCACAAAGTAAAGAAGTAACAGAATATTTACAAAAAAATAAGTTTCCTCCTCTACCAAGTGGTGAGGTTTTAACCAGGGGCCAAGCATTTTGGAAACAACAAAAAGATGCAGGTAAAACTGTTTATTTGATGGCAGTTATTGATACCAGTGGATCTATGGAAGGGGAACCCTTAAACGCTGTTAAAGAAGGCTTAAAAATTGCCAGTAAAGAGATAAATGCGGGTAATTATATTGGGTTAGTAACCTATGGAGATACTCCTAATGAATTAGTTCCTTTGGCACCTTTTGATGAACTCCAACATAAACGGTTTCTGGCCGCAATTGATAATTTACGGGCTGATGGTGCAACCGCAATGTATGATGGTGTTATGGTAGCTTTATCTAAGCTAATGGAACAAAAAAAAGCAAATCCTGATGGACGATTTTATTTGTTATTATTAACAGATGGAGCCGTTAATACAGGCTTTAATTTTAATGATATTAGTTCTATCATAGAATATAGTGGTGTACGAGTTTATCCTATTGCTTATGGAGAAGTTAATGAACAAGAATTACAATCAATTGCTGCCTTAAGAGAGTCTACTGTTAAAAAAGGAAACCCCGAAAATGTCAAAGACTTACTCAAAGAATTATTCCAAACAAATCTGTAAAAAAAATGAATAAACTCAATCGTAAATTATTAACAATTATTGGCTCTGGATGGCTGTGTTTTATTATCACAGGAATCCTCATTAGTCAAGTGTTTGCCTCCCCTCATTATGTCTTATTAATTGATCGTAGTTATTGTCCTCCCCAACAATGGAAAACCTTGGTACAAACTTATACAGATTTGTATGATAAACATCAACAAAAGCAAGTCAAAATTGAAAAAGTAATTTTATTTAGTGACTTAGGAGAAGACACCTTACAAACTTTACCTACTCCCAAAGAATTCAGCGAAATTTCTACCTATGGACGTTTTAATTCTACCCGTAAAACTGAGTTAACTAAAGCCTATCGTAATGGGAAATTTTTAACTTGCCAATAACTCATAATCTAAAAATGAAGGTATAAGAGGTGTACTTAAAAACCACTCAAGACTTGACAAGAAACCCTAAATATAGAGGCTTAATATTATTAAGCTCTCATCGTTTTTGTCCCCTCACTTATCTCTTATACTTAAAAATATTGCTCTTAACCACTATTTGTCTAGAGAGTCCCCTATTAAGTCAACCCGTCAATCATGTATCTTTAGAGATTAAATCAAACTTTATTGCTCAAAATTATATTTCAGATCCGAACTTAAATGACTTATTAATTCAAGGAATGGAAAAAGGAATTCAAGGAGACTATGAAGGGGCGATCGCAGATTTTACCGCCGTTCTTCAAATTAATCCCCATGAAGTAGAAGCCTATTATAATCGGGGAATTGCCTATGGTAGAATCAATAATGATCAAGCAGCGATCGCGGATTTTAATCGTGCCTTAAGTTTAGATAATGAAGCTGCCGATATCTATGTAGAAAGGGCAAAAATTCGCCAAAAACTCGGCGATCATCAGGGAGCAATAACCGACTTAAAAACTGCTATAGAGTTGTTTAATAAACAGGGAAATACTTATGGATATCAAGAAGCACAAAAAATGCTCAAACAATTGCAGTCGTCTTGAATATGTTCAATTAAAAAATTTTTGACATCTAGAAGGTTCCCTTTTACTTTAAAATTAATAGATAGCAATCATTGAGGCCGAGGAACATTTTGGAAATTACACAGACAAAAAAATTAGAAGAAATTGAAGTGATCGCCCGTTCCGTCGGTTGGGGAGCCTCTAAAATTCTACGTTCCTACTATCGAGGAGAAGCAAATCAAGGTGATTTAGAGATTAATGAAAATAAAAAAGATGGCCCCGTAACTGCGGCTGACTTAGCCGCAAATTATTATATTTTAGAGAAATTACAAGCTGTTTTTCCTGAAGACACCTTTGGTTATCTTAGTGAAGAAACCCATAAAGGAACTGACCCCATTCCTCAAGATTGGGTGTGGATTATTGATCCCCTAGATGGGACTAGGGATTTTATCGATAAAACCGGAGAATATGCCTTACATATTGCTTTAGCTTATCAAGGTCGTCCTGTCGTGGCAGTTGTGGCTATTCCTGAAGCAGAAAAAGTCTATTTTGCCAGTAAAAATCACGGAACTTTTGTAGAAAATGCCGATGGACAAATTACTCCTATTAAAGTGTCAAAACGTGATCATATAGGAGACTTATTTTTAGTAGTAAGTCGCACTCATCGTGATGCTCGTTTTCAAGCCTTAATTGATGCCCTTCCCTTAAAAGATCGGAATTATATGGGCAGTGTTGGTGGTAAAATTTCCACAATTCTCGAACAAAAATCAGATGTTTATATCTCTTTATCCGGCAAATCTGCGGCCAAAGATTGGGATTTTGCTGCTCCTGAATTAATCTTAACAGAAGCTGGAGGAAAATTTACCCATTTTAACGGCGACCCCTTAATTTATAATCGGGGAGATGTGCGTCAATGGGGCGGTTTAATGGCAAGTAATGGTCATTGTCATGAAGCATTATGTCAACAAGCGACGGAAATTTTAGCCAAAATTGATGCTAATAATTAAATACATAATGAATGGGTGGGCAATGCCCACCCTACTCCATTTTAAAGGAAAACTAAGGCTTCCTGAATGGTCTTGTTGTAGATAATTCGTCCTGGAGTGGTACGAACAAATAGAGAAATCGCCTCTCCATTTAGTTCTCTGACTCTGCGTTCTCGATAATGTTTAACCACAATAACATTATCACCATCTTCAAAGGTTTCCGTTTTCAAGACTTCCTTATCTGGTTTGTCCGTAACAATTTCCTCATTGGGATTGTCACAACGCAACCAAACAAATGCGTGTAAATCCACATTACCCTGCTCATAAGCCCTGATCGCATCATCAATATTACTAAAATAGCGACCACTGCCTTTTTGGGCCTTGGGATTTTCTGCAGTTAGGTAATAACAGCCTAATACCATATCCTGAGATGGGGCCACAATGGGTTTACCCGTCGCTGGAGACAAGATATTATGACAAGCTAACATTAATAGTCTGGCCTCAGCTTGGGACTCTAAGGACAAAGGAACGTGAACCGCCATTTGATCTCCGTCAAAGTCAGCGTTAAACGCAGGACAGACTAAAGGATGTAGCTGAATGGCACGACCTTCGACTAAAATGGGTTCAAAGGCTTGAATCCCTAAACGGTGTAAAGTGGGGGCGCGGTTTAGCATTACAGGGTGTCCTGTAATTACTTCTTCTAGCACATTCCAAACACTAGGATCACCTTTGACAATCAATTTTTTGGCCGCTTTAATATTATTCACTAACCCCAAGCGAATTAAACGGTGAATCACAAAAGGTTGGAATAATTCGATCGCCATTTCACGGGGTAAACCGCATTGATAAATCTTCAGTTTTGGCCCGACAACAATAACAGAACGACCGGAATAGTCTACCCGTTTTCCTAAAAGGTTTTGACGGAAACGCCCTTGTTTTCCTTCAATAATATCCGAGAGGGATTTTAACGGACGATTATTAGCCCCAACTACAGTCCGTCCCCGTCGTCCATTATCAATTAAAGCATCAACCGCTTCTTGTAACATCCGTTTTTCGTTACGGACAATGATTTCTGGGGCGAGAATTTCTTGTAAGCGGGCCAAACGGTTATTCCGGTTAATGACCCGTCTATATAAGTCATTGAGGTCAGAAGTAGCAAAGCGACCCCCATCTAACTGTACCATAGGGCGTAAATCTGGCGGAATTACAGGAATTACCTCTAACACCATCCATTCTGATTTGGAACCCGTGGCAATAAAGTTATCAATTACCCGTAGGCGTTTAATTAGTTTGGCCCGCTTTTGTCCCTTACTTTCGTTAATTTCTTCTCGCAATTTTTCGGCTACTTCTTCCAGGGGAATTTCTTGCAGTAACCTTTGAATTGCTTCTGCCCCAATTCCCACTTCTATGCCGTATAATTCTGAATCTTCGGCATAGATTTGATCTTCAATTTCAATCCACTGATCTTCAGTTAAGAGTTGCTTATATTGTAAGTTACTAGCATTTCCTGGATCTAGTACCACATAGGCATTAAAATAGACGATTTGTTCTACATCTCTTAAGGCCATATCCAGTAAAATACTCATGTAACTGGGAATTCCTTTCAGATACCAAACATGAGTAACAGGGGCCGCTAATTTAATAAAGCCCATGCGATGACGACGCACCCTAGATTCTGTGACTTCTACGCCACAACGTTCACAAACAATGCCCCGATGACGTACTCGTTTGTATTTTCCACACCAACATTCCCAGTCTTTAGAAGGGCCAAAGATGCGTTCACAGAACAATCCGTCCATCTCTGGTTTGAGGGTTCGGTAGTTGATGGTTTCGGGTTTGGTGACTTCTCCCACCACAACCCCATTGGGAAGACTTCTTTCTCCCCATTGACGAATCCTTTCTGGGGAGGCTAACCCAATTTTAACATAGTCAAATCTTGTATCTGCTGCTGGTTTCATGTTTGATTGTTCTAAAAAAGTGGAAGACTGTTGGGATAGGATAGAATAGTTAGTATGGGTAACAATTCTTTCAATGGGTAAAGGGTTGAGGAATTGACCTCAAGACAGACTAATCAATAATCTTTGTCTTAAAGATGTCTTTGGGGTGGCTCATTTTCCAGGTTCGTCACTGAAAGCTAATTATAGGTCAAATTTTAATTATAGCAGTTCTCATACTTGTGAGGTGCAGAGTTTTATGGTTTTAGGGAACAGGGAATAAGCAATGCTGATTATGAGTCAAGCATTAGGATAAAACCCTTCTTGACTCATAATAATCCTGTTAGTCGATTCTAGTTCTTTCCAGAGGCACTCAATGCGGGTATAGGCTTCTTCAGACGAAAGCTTACCTCCTGTATGAAGACTGGAAATGAAACCGACTTTTTGCGAAAATTCCTGTAAATTGGCATTAAACAGCAAGGTTTTATCGTTTAAGACTCCATGATAGGGATAGAGAGGGTAAAGAAAATTTTGCTCGCTGACTCGTTGTTTATCTTCCATTCTACTGTTGCCCTTCAAGTACATTTCTATTTCTATTATAGTTTACCTAGCTTTAACCTAAAGTTAACCATAAATTAATCTAAAAATAACTTAAACTTTTTTAAAGTGTTAATAATATTGATTTACTGACGGCTAATCTTATCAAAAATCAGGGAAAGTTTACATCGATCAACCTATTTTAATAGAATCAAGAAAATTCTTTGCTTATAATTATAAAACACTTTAAGAATGAGCTTATTTAACTGTCAAGTAAACGAAGCTAATTAGTTGGACATAAATAGACAATGCTCTGTTAATAAATATTAATGAGACTTAAAGCCTTTTCTGTTGCCTAACCTCACAGTTAACTTTAATTTTGTCCGACTACTTAGTTATCTGTCGACCTAAAATTAAGTAACCGCCAAAACTAATTTAGCCATGACCATCATCCATCGTCCCATCTGGTCATTGACTCCTCAAGAAGTTTACACCAGCCTCAAAACTTCTGCCCAAGGACTCTCAGAAATAGAAGCTGTAACTCGATTAAAAGAGCAAGGCTTTAATGAACTGCCTGAACCTCCTCACCGTTCCCTCTTATTACGTTTTATTGACCAATTAATCCATTTTATGGCCCTGTTGCTTTGGGTAGCGGGTATTTTAGCCTTTATTTCCCAGACTCCCCAATTAGGTTGGGCTATTTGGGCCGTTATTTGGATCAATGCTATCTTTAGTTTTGTACAAGAATATCAAGCAGAACGGGCTTTAACCGCCTTAAAAAAGGTCTTACCCTCCCAAGTCAAAGTTTACCGAGACGAAACCCTACAAGTCATCAATGCCAGGGAATTAGTTGCAGGGGACGTAATACAACTCGAAGAAGGCGATCGCATTT
Organism: Crocosphaera sp. XPORK-15E; assembly: GCF_034931425.1. Classification (NCBI taxonomy): domain Bacteria; kingdom Bacillati; phylum Cyanobacteriota; class Cyanophyceae; order Chroococcales; family Aphanothecaceae; genus Crocosphaera; species Crocosphaera sp. XPORK-15E. The sequence continues at coordinate 22,639 of NZ_JAYGHQ010000012.1, read as the reverse complement.
CTGCTGATGCTCGTTTAGTCTCTGCTCAAAGCCTCTATCTTGATGTTTCCATCTTAACCGGAGAATCTCTACCCATTGCCAGACATACCGAGCCAATCTTAACAGAAAACCTCCGGCCGGTAGATGTTCCCAACTTAGTCTTAACAGGTTCTACCGTAGCTGCTGGCCGAGGTATGGCCGTTGTTTATGCCACTGCCTCTCGCACAGAATTTGGTCATGTGGCCCACCTCACCACCCAGGTAAAACGAGAAACAAGCACCCTAGAAGTTCAAATTACCCGCATTGTTAGGCTGATCACCGCCTTAGCCCTCACCATGGGAACTCTGGTTTTCTTGCTAACTCATTGGTTAGTGGGCATGGAAACCAAAGAAAGCTTTATTTTTGCCATTGGTATTATCGTCGCCTTTGTCCCGGAAGGACTTTTACCCACTGTCACCCTGGCCCTGGCTATTGGGGTAAAACGCATGGCTAAAGCTAATGCCCTGGTGCGTCGTCTCTCTGCTGTTGAGACTTTAAGTGCGACAACCGTTATTTGTACCGATAAAACCGGAACCCTGACTAAAAATGAAATGACTGTCCGTGCTTTATGGACTTCGGGACAAGAACTAGAAGTCACAGGGGTAGGCTATGACCCCACAGGAGAGGTTAAAATACCGCCCCATTTAACCGCTAATTGGCAGGTTAACCTATTATTGGCCGGTGCGGCTTTATGTTCCAATGCTAGATTAATTCATCCGGCCGGGCCTAGTTATTGGCAAGAAATTGGTGATCCGACAGAGGCCGCCTTATTAGTAGTGGCACTGAAAGGTGGCTTAAATTTAGAGGAATTACACCAACAGGCCCCCCGACAGCGAGAAATTCCCTTTGACTCCCGACGACGCTTGATGACAGTTGTCTTAGACTGGCAGTTAGTCCAAATTTGGCCCAATGAGTTTCCTTATTTAAGCTTTACCAAAGGTTCGCCCCTGGAAGTAATTGGGCGTTGTCCTCAGATCTTAAAAGATGGTCAGTTATTGCCCATGAATGAGACGGAAAAAGCGGAAATTCGCACAGCTAACGATCATTTAGCTAGTCAAGGTTATCGGGTGTTAGGAGTCGCTACCCGTAAGGGAGGAGAAGAACTATTAACGGAAGATGCTCAGGAATTAGAGCAAAATCTCATCTTTTTGGGCTTAGTGGCCATGTTTGACCCCCCGCGTCCCGAAGTAACAGAAGCACTGACCCGTTGTCATCAGGCGGGCATTAAGGTGACAATGGTAACAGGAGATTATGGGGTCACAGCAGAAGCGATCGCTCATCGCATTGGGCTAATTACAGGTAAAGCAAGAATTGTCACAGGAGAAGGGTTAGGACACCTCTCTGATGCCCAGTTACGTCAAATTTTACACCTGAGAAACGGACTGCTGTTTGCTCGCATGATGCCTGAGCAAAAATTACGCATTGTTCAAGCTTATAAAGATTTGGGTCATGTGGTTGCAGTGACGGGAGATGGGGTGAATGATTCGCCAGCTTTACGAGCAGCTAATATTGGTATTGCGATGGGTTTAAGTGGCACTGATGTGGCCCGAGAAGCGGCTGATATTGTGTTATTAGATGACAATTTTGCCACAATAGTTAGTGCAGTAGAACAAGGACGGGCCGTTTATCAAAATATTCGCAAGTTTATGACCTATATACTGTCATCTAATATGGCGGAAATTGTGCCATTTTTTGCGATGGTTGCCTTCAAAATTCCCCCGGCTTTGGTAATTTTACAAATTTTAGCCATTGATTTAGGAACAGACATGATTCCTGCCTTAGCTTTAGGGGCAGAACTGCCAGAAGCAGGTACAATGGATCAACCTCCTCGTTCTCCTCAAAAGTCTTTGTTAGATGGGGCTTTATTGGCTCGCGCTTACGGCTTTTTGGGTGTAATTGAGGCAATAATTGGAATGACAGCCTTTTTTGTGGTTTGGTGGAGTCATGGTTATGGTTTCAGGGAATTACAAGCCCTCAGCCCCGCTATTTTATCCCATTCGGCCGATGCTGCAACTATGGCTCTTTATGCTCAAGCGACAACGGCAACATTGGCTGCTATCGTTGCCTGTCAAGATGGTAATGTTTTTGCCTGTCGTTCGGAACGGGTATCTATTTTTAGATTGGGGTTTTTTAGTAATCGTTTAATTTGGTTAGGCATTGCCATAGAATGGTTATTAATCCTTTCAATTATTTATATTACTCCCCTACAAAAGATTTTTAGCACTGCCCCTTTATTGCCTTGGCAATGGTTAATGTTGTTGACTTGTCCTTTATTGTTATTAGGGGCTGAAGAATTACGAAAAGTCTTTGTATATCGATTAAAACAGTCATGATTTGCTTGCCAATAAATTGAATTTCTTGGGTAATTCACCAATTAATAATGAATAATTAATAATTAATAATTACCTCTCTCAAAACTTTTGCAATCAAACAGATGCACAATTCAGGTATTTTGTCAACCCATAAGCAATTATGCTTATGGCAAAAACAGTACAAATGCTCAAAATAAAGGGCAAAAAAACACTAAGATCAGGAGAAATCAAATAGAGATTAGATAAAGACAACGAAATAATGACACTTATAAGGACTATTTTAGGACAAGACACACTGGCTGTAGATTTTTAACTTGTGTGCATCATACCATAAAGGCGTAACCTTGTTGCTAATTAAAAATAATTATCATTAGTTGTCAAGAGCAATGATGGCTAATTGATTTGTCTTTTAAAACATAAATAGATTATTGATTATATAAGCTTATGTAAAAGGTAGGAACATAATATATTATGTCCCTGCGCTGTAGAATAGCATAGTCTATCTTATAAAGATTCCCAAAAAAGAATTAATATGGATTCTCTATCACTTCAAGAAGTCACTGAAAATCTTGATAATTTGATTAATCAAATAACAGAAAATCATCAACCCATTATCATCAAAGGGACGGAAAACGATGTCGTTATTGTTTCCAAAGAAGATTGGTCAGCAATTGAGGAAACAATTTATCTTAATTCAATACCTGGATATATTGACTCAATTAATCAGGTCATAGCGAGTCCTAGAGAAGAATGGGTTAAAGCAGAAGATTTGGGATTATAAAAAGTGTGGGAAATTATTCTCAGTAAAAAAGCTCAAGAAGATCTAGTAAAATTGAGAAATATCGGACTTTTTGATAAAGCTAAGGAAATGGTGGCTATTCTCAGAGAAAACCCATTTCTTAATCCTCCCCCCTACGAGAAACTTGTTGGAAATTTAAAAGGTTGTTATTCTCGTCGCCTTAATGTCAAACATCGATTAGTATATCGAGTGATTAAAGAAAATAACACTGTTGAAATCCTTAGAATGTGGTCGCATTATGGATAGAAAAACTCAAAAATATCTTTGAAGACAACAAAAAAGACATGAAAATTAACCTTAAAACTTTTGAGATCTAACAGATTCACAATTGGGGTTTTTAAGTTTCCCCTGGACTACTAAAGGTTATAATTTCAAATATGAAGCGTATGAGAGTTGATAATATTCAAATCATTGAAGTTTCATTAAATCTAAACTCCGAAGTAGGAACCCGCCATAATTGTTCTAACTCATTGGCCGGCATAGTTAAATATAAAACATCCCCAGGTTGTAAAGATGTTTCTAACAATTCCCAACTATGAATTGTGAAAGAAGTTCTTTCTAAATATAAAGGCACAAAATCTGCATTCATGGCTGCTTCTTTCACAGTTTTACCACAAAAAGAATGTTTCGGCGTGATTAATGTGGCTAAGGCAACCCATAATAAATCATCCGTCATACCATTGCCTAAAATTTTACCCCCTAAAGCCGCAGCCGCAAAAGAAGGAGTTGCCAACTCAGCCGGACATAAAACCGTCTCAAACTCAAACACTTCTTGCACAGACTGAGCAAATTGGGGATCTTGGGCCCGTAAAACAATCATAAGATCAGAGGCGATCGCTTTCGCTGTCAATCCTACCTCCACATTAATCATGTCATTGCTAGTAACAACCAAAACCGCCTCAGCTTTTTCAATATTGGCAGTAGTTAAGGTTTGAGCCACACGAGCATCTTCAACAATGACAGGAACCCCCAAAGACCGGGCCGTATGTAAAAATCGATTATTAGGGTCAGATTCAATGACAACTACCTCATAGCCTTGATTGTGAAGCAGCCGCACAATTTGAATACCAATACCCCCCAACCCACAGACAATATAATGGTGTCGGGTGGGAACTCTTGCTACATCCCAAAACTGTTTTAAACGACTCCCTAAAATAAAATCATTGAGCAAGGCATAACAAACCCCGATTACTCCAGCCCCCACAATCATCATAATAGCGGTAAAAATTTTAATACTGGCGGGGGCTTTTTCTGCTACTTGTTCCTGTCCTCCGGCCCCCGTAATCATGCCCACAGAAAAGTATAAAGCATCCACAACAGACGTATTATAATTAACTGCCACATAAGTTAAAGTTGCCGTAAAAATCATCATCAATAGGCAAAGAGTGACGAGAATAACTGGGGTAAGATAAGGACGATAACGACCTAAATTTGCGATCGCTTTGGAAATTTTTTGCCACCAAAAGCGACGTTTAGCCCGCATGGTGGGTTTAGTACCAATAATTAAATGATCCCCTAATTGTAGTGATTTTTGTTGTAATACGGCTGAGATTAAATCTAATTCTCCTTGGGCCGGCAAATAATAAATTAACATTCGATCAGAACTTTCCCATAGTTCTCCTAAATTTAACCCCAACCAAGGATGATTTTCATCGATAATTACTTCTTGAAGGGGCCAAGTTTGATTAAACAATTGTAATTGACCGATCGCCTTACTTCCTAATGCTGCAAAAGAAAAGATTGGGGCAGCTAAAGCGGCTACACTCATGGTAACGTGGTTAGGAAGGGTTTGATCTAATCGTTCCCCCAAAGTATGATTAAATAGACGATTAATGATGCGAATTTGGGGATTAATAATTCTGGCTTGGGTCAGGATAGCGAGGTTAACCGCATCATCATTACTTGTTAAAACCAGGGTTTGAGCGTGGTGAATACCAGCTTTAGCTAAGGTGGCCGGCGATCGCACATCTCCAATGATAATACTCTCAGAATGCTCTCCAGGAATCAAGCGATCGCTAATACCCACGACGGCGGCCCCTTGTCGTCTTAACAAGCGAAATATTTTATAGCCCGTTCGTCCTAGGCCACAGACAATAATTTTAGGTTTCATGTAAAAGTTACTTTAAAGTTAACCATTAAGTATCATCGATCACTTTCCCTAAAATCTGTAACCATTAACACTTTTAACTAATCTTTAGTATAACTTAAGGATCATCAAACAATAACTATGACCTGAATTATTAGATTAGAATTTAATTTGTAGTTCATTATTTTCCTCAATTTCTCTAGAACGCCGATTAATTCTCAATGAATCTTGTGGTTTATTTCGAGTTTCCATTGATAAAGGTATTAGAGTTTTAGATATGGGGTCAAAATCATATTTTAGTTGTTTTTTTTGACTTGGACAACATACAAGATCCCTCGGAGAATAAGCCAAAAAATTAATTGTTAACTGTTGAGCCTCAATATTAATCATCTCTAAGGTGATGTTATCTTGTAATTTCAAAGTATCTAAATTATTGAACTGTTTCTCTTGATTAGCGATAAAAACTGCCAAATAATTACCCACTTGAATTCCTTGTTGAAAGCTTGTTAAAACAACGATAGCATCTTGAATCGCATCACCATTTATATCTCCAATTGCCACCTTTTCTTGTAAGATAAAAGACAAATTATGATATTGAGATCGACCATCTAACAAAGCAATTTTCTGTCCATCAGGGAGAGAATACACAGCATTTTTGAGTTGTTGTAAAAGAGAGTCTCTGTTGTCTAGATTGACTTCTGTTGCTTGAATATCAAGCCAAGGAATCATAGAAAATAAGCTAATAATTAGAGCAAAAATATAGGTTTTCATTTTATAATTCTTATGGTCGCCAAACTAAAACTGGACATTCTGCAAAACGAACTACCCGTTCCGCGACCGAACCTAACAGAAAACGATGTAATCCAGTGCATCCATGGGAAGCAATGACGATTAAACCAATTTTATGTTGCTTAGCATAGTCTACAATTTCTGCACTCGGATCGCCAATTTTGACCTCAAATTTGGGATTTTCAATCAGAGACTTCGGATAGCGTTCATGGAAAGCATTTGTAACATTTTTTTTGCGAGTTTCATCGTCCAGGGTTTCCCAAATAACCGCAGGTTCAACCGCTAAGAGAGGAGATAAAACATTAATAACCGTGATTTTGTTGGGATCTTTAATAAAATTCAGGGTTTCATCCAGGGCTTGCCAGGAAACCTCGGAAAAATCAATCGGGACTAAGATGCGATCGCTACCAAATAAACTCATAACTAGATATAGTAGATTATGAAAAATCAATTATTTAGGAAACTTTTAACCAATGAGATAAATTAATATCCAAAAGTTCCTGAGTTTTTAAGATATCTTCACGATAAATATTAATTAAACTCTCTCTAAGATTATTGTCTAAGGATACCTTTTCGATGAAAAGATTATCAACTTTTTTATATAAATTGTATCTTTCTTCTGAATTGGTAACAGGTTTAATCATGATCGAAGCTGTCTTCTTAAAAATAGAATTTGATAAAATAAATTCTTTGATTCCTTGATGTTTAACTTTTCCCCCCTTACGCATAATCACTGAGGTATTGGGTAAAAACTGATCATCAACTTCAAGGAATCGAAAAACCTCCGCAAAAAACTGTTGTTTATTTTTGATCAAACTATCAAATAAAAATACTTTTAATGGATGTTTTCCAAAGGTATCTATGTATTGTTTTAAATTGTCATAATAAAATCCCAATTGGATGATACTGCCAAACTTTTCAGGATATTGATTAATTTCTGTGAACTTAAAATCAAATTTTTGCTCAGCAGCCATCATATTAAAATGGGAAAAAGCACGGTCTGCGGGATGGCGTAAAATCATTAAAAGTTTGGTATGAGGAAAATATTTTTTAATCTCTGAACAAGCTTTATCAGACTGAAAATAATTACTAGAAACTTCTCCAAATATCCTTTGGGTAGTTATTGGTTCATAGGATTTTTCATAATCTACTATATCTAAATTGAGTTTATTTAACAGATCCTGTCCTTTAATTTTAGGCATCAAAATATCGGGATGTTGTTGAAAATAGGTATGTAATGAACTCGTTCCACATTTGTGTCCTCCAATGACAATAAATCGCGGGGAACTAAGAAAATCACTTAACGAATTCATGGAAATTAATCCTTTCAAATAAACCCTAATACCCTACCATGCTTAACTCTCATTGTCAAGATAATAAGGCTCTAAGCTGGTAAGCATCTCAAGTTACTTCTCGAATTTCTCATAGGCTTCGACAATTCTTTGTACCAAAGGATGACGCACTACATCTGCTTGAGAAAATTGACAAAAAGCGATGCCTTCCACTGATTTTAGGATATTTCTCGCCACCACTAAACCTGAATCTTGATGACGGGGTAAATCAGTTTGTGTAATATCTCCTGTAACTACCATTTTTGACCCAAATCCTAACCGTGTCAAGACCATTTTTAACTGTGCAGGGGTGGTATTTTGTGCCTCATCTACAATGACAAACGCATTAGTTAAAGTTCTTCCCCGCATATAAGCTAAGGGGGCCACTTCTATTTTACCTCTTTCCATTAAATCCGGTATTTTTTGCGGATCAATAAACTCATATAACGCATCATATAAAGGCCGTAAAAAAGGATTAACTTTTTCTTGTAAATCTCCTGGTAAAAAGCCTAACTTTTCCCCTGCTTCAACTGCAGGACGAGTTAAAATAAGCCGTTCACATTCATCATTTAATAAGGCTTTTACGGCTAAAACAGCAGCTAAAAAGGTTTTTCCTGTTCCTGCTGGGCCAATACAAAATGTGACATCATGAGTTTCAATGGCCTTAATATATTGTTTTTGCCGAAAGGTTTTGGCCCGAATTAATTCACCGCGACGAGTCCGCGCTAAAGTTGAGTTTTGTAAGTCTTGATATTCTTCCATACGTCCCGTATCTAAAGCTTGAAAAGCCGTCATTAAATCAGGATGAGAAATGGATTTTGCATCTTGCCAATAAGGTTGCAGCGATCGCACAATTTTAACCGCCCGTTCGACCTGTTTTTCCTGGCCATAAATTCGTAATTCTTGACCCCGTAACACTAAATTGGCACCTGTATGACGGGAGAGAAATTTAAGATTTTCCTCGCCTTTTCCCGCTAAAGCGATCGCACTTTCATTACTCGGTAATTCAAGGGTTTGAGAGATTTCACTCATTCACAAGCAAACAATTATTTAAAAATATCCGTAGGAGCTTAACATTGTTAAGCCCCTACATCCTAACAAATTAACGATCTACTGACCCCATAATGACATCAATGCTGCCCAAAATTGCCATAATATCAGCAACTTTCATCCCTTTAAGCAGATGAGGCAGAATTTGTAAATTATTGAAGTCAGCAGCGCGAATTTTCCAACGCCAGGGGAAGACATCATCATTACCGACAATAAAGATCCCCATTTCACCTTTGCCACTTTCCAAGCGAACATAATGTTCACCCGCAGGAATTTTAAAGGTGGGGGCGACTTTTTTGGCAATGTATTGATACTCAAAATCATTCCATTGGGACTTTTTGCCTTCCATCATGCGTTTTGCTTCCAGGTTTTCATAGGGGCCCCCTGGAATACCTTTTAACGCTTGACGAAGAATTTTGACCGATTCGCGCATTTCCCGAATACGGACGATATAGCGGGCAAAACAGTCGCCAGCAGTTTCCCATTGAACGTCCCAGTCAAAATCATCATAACACTCATAATGATCGACCTTGCGTAAATCCCATTGCACCCCAGAACCCCGTAACATAGGGCCAGAGAGTCCCCAGTTAATCGCTTCTTCGCGGGTAATAGTTCCGATCCCTTCCACACGACGACGGAAGATAGGGTTATTGGTGATTAACTTCTCATATTCATCCACTTTCGGCAGAAAATGGTCACAGAAGTCCTCACATTTATCAATCCAACCGTAGGGTAAATCAACGGCCACCCCACCAATGCGGAAATAATTATTATTAATTAAACGCATTCCAGAGGCAGCTTCCCAGAGGTCGTAAATCATCTCCCGTTCGCGGAAAATGTAGAAAAAGGGAGTTTGTGCGCCCACATCTGCTAGAAAGGGCCCTAACCACAGTAAATGGTTAGCAATGCGGTTTAATTCCAACATAATGACCCGAATATATTGGGCCCGTTTAGGAACTTCAATATCCGCTAATTTTTCAGGGGCATTAACGGTGATCGCTTCATTAAACATTCCCGCCGCATAGTCCCAACGGCTAACATAGGGAACGTACATCACGTTAGTACGATTTTCGGCAATTTTCTCCATCCCCCGATGAAGATACCCAATAACGGGTTCACAGTCCACTACGTCTTCTCCGTCTAAGGTGACGATAAGACGCAATACACCGTGCATTGAGGGATGATGGGGCCCCATGTTGAGTACCATGGGTTCGGTTCTAGTTTCAATTTTTGACATAGGGTTGTCAGTTAACCGTCATCTTGATCTTAGGTTAGGAGGGCGATTCTCACAAAATTGGGCTGTTGAGAGTCGCTTCTATAGGTTAGCAAGGTCTTACACCGATGATGCCATTGCTGGTGAAAATATTAGGGTTTCCTTTTAATCATTATAAGTAGATTGACTCAAAGCAACAGATAACCTTGAAAAATATGATACCTTGTAAATATGCCTATGGTCATGACTAGAGACATTGTCAGGAACCTCAGCCCTAAAGGGGTGAGGCTTGAAAGAGAAATCTAACAAGCCATTCTGACCAGCCTAAGTCTTAACTGACTACGTTTTTTGAGTCACGACACCCCGGAATGCGAAGCTAGTTCCCTGCCCTGTCATTTGCAGTTAAACAGTTTTAAGGTCACTAAAACAGTGCTGCAAGTCGAAAAAGCTCTTAAAACTTTGGCGAAGCTAACTTAACCCCGCAAGGGAGGGATGCAAATCCAAACATTATGCGTACAGAGTTGTGAAATTTGAAATGGTAACTGTCCCGTTGAAAGTGCAATACAAAAGTACACCGAATCAAGCAACTCCAAGGCGGTAATGGTACAAATATAAAGCCGTCCTAAGGGGACGGGGTTTCTACCCAAATTTCCGATGAAAACAATTTCCAAAAGTAAACTTAAAAGTCAACTCCTGGAGTTCTTACGACTGGTTGAGTCAGAAGGAGAAGAAATAATAGTGACTGATCGGGGGAATCCTGTGGTGAAAATTTCTAAATATGCCAATTCACCGCCAACAGATGAGTTATTTGCTAAAATGCGCGGAAAAATTACTTATTTTGAAGATTTGACAACACCGATAACAGAGGAATGGGGAGAAACGTGAAGATTGTCCTCGACACTTGCGCCTTAATTTGGTGGAGTCTAGATCCAGAAAAACTGTCGGCAGCAGCGAAAGAGGGCTGCAACCTTATGGAAAAAGAGAAAAACGGACTTGTTCCGTCAATTGCTATCTGGGAAATTGCCATCAAAATCAAAAATAAGAAACTAGATTTAGGCGTTGATTTGAACGAATATGTCGCCTCTTTAAAAAAATCTACTGTTGTTCGTATCGTTCCCGTTGATGAAGATGTGTGGTTGGAAAGTGTCAAACTAGAATGGGAACATCGAGATCCCGTAGATCGAGTTATGGTCGCCCTAGCCAAGCTTCATCAAGCTTCGATCATAACGGCAGATAAAGAGATAAAAACGTTTTACTCAGAAATTATTTGGTAACTTGACAGAAAAGCTCTTAATTATCTAAGATGATAGATTGTGTGAACTCTAGCTATTTATAAACTCTTGGCTAACGTAATTGTCATCGGCGCACAGTGGGGCGACGAAGGAAAAGGAAAAATCACCGATTTATTGAGCCGTTCAGCGGATGTGGTAGTGCGACCCCAAGGAGGGGTAAATGCAGGCCATACAATCGTTGTACAGGGACAAACCTTTAAATTGCACCTCATTCCATCAGGTATTTTGTATCCTGACACAGAGTGTATTATTGGTTCAGGGACAGTAATTGATCCCAAAGTCTTACTCGAAGAATTGGCCCAACTCCACGCCCTCAAAGTTTCTACCCAGAATCTATTTATTTCTCAGACCGCCCATGTTACCATGCCTTATCATCGTCTATTAGATAAGGCATCCGAAGAAAGACGGGGTAAACAGAAAATTGGCACAACCGGACGGGGAATTGGCCCAACTTATGCCGATAAATCAGAACGGACGGGCATTCGGATCGTCGATTTAATGAACCCTGATGAACTCAAAGAAAAACTAGAATGGACAATCAAGTATAAAAACGTTATTTTAGAAAAGCTTTATAACCTGGCTCCCCTTGACCCCCAAAGCGTTATTGACGAATATCTAGATTATGCAGAACAATTACGCCCTTATGTGGTGGATAGTTCTCTGAAAATCTACGAAGCCATTATAGAGCGCAAAAATATCCTGTTTGAAGGGGCCCAAGGAACTCTATTAGACCTCGATCACGGAACCTACCCCTATGTTACCTCCTCGAATCCCATTGCGGGTGGGGCTTGCGTGGGGGCAGGTGTCGGCCCAACGGTCATTGATCGCGTGATTGGGGTGGCTAAGGCTTATACAACCCGTGTAGGTGAAGGGCCCTTTCCGACGGAATTACATGGGGAAATCGGCGCATTATTAGGCTCGCGCGGGGCTGAATTTGGCACTACCACCGGCCGTCCACGGCGTTGTGGGTGGTTTGATGGAGTAATTGGTCGCTATGCGGTACGGATCAATGGATTAGACTGTTTAGCTATTACCAAACTTGATGTCCTGGATGAGTTAGCAGAAATCAAAGTCTGTGTCGCTTATGAACTTGATGGCCAAATCTGTAATCATTTTCCTAGTAATGCCAGTCAATTTGCCCGTTGTAACCCCATTTACGAAACTTTACCAGGATGGCAACAATCAACAGAAAATTGCCGAACCTTAGAAGACTTACCCAAGGAAGCATTGAACTATCTTAAGTTTTTGGCTGAACTGATGGCAGTTTCCATTGCCATTGTTTCTTTGGGGGCCAGTCGTGATCAGACGATTATCGTTGAAGATCCGATTCATGGGCCTAAACGGGCCCTGCTTGATGTAAATGGTGATCCCCTTAGCGTCACCACTGATGAATAAACTTTATTAACCTTTTAGTGAGTAAATCCTATGTCTTTAACCATTGAATGTCAAAAAAGACCCGAAGGCAGCAAACCTAACGCCTTACGTCGTGAGGGCTTAATCCCTGCCACCTTATATGGCCATGATGGCACAGAATCAATGCAGTTAATGGTCAATCAAAAAGAAGCGGCCCTGATGTTGAGGGGTGTGAAAGTGGATGAAACAGTGATTGAGGTGACAATTCCCGATCTTTCTTGGAATGGTAATGCTGTCATCAAAGAAATTCAAGCTCATCCCTGGAAACGCAATCTTTTACATCTGAGTTTCTGTTATGTTGCTGCTGATGCTTAGGGATTAGAATCAAATAGACAAAAATTGGTAGGGGTATAATATATTATGCCCCTACGCCGTCCCGTGTTGACATCTAATAGGAGTTTAACCGATGTCAGATGAAGATTTAAAAAAGCTGATTGAGTCTAACGCACGAGCGATTGAAGCTTTAACTAACAACATTTCCGAATTACAGAAAATCCAAGTTAGAGACAACAATCAAATAATGCTGATCGCTAGGGAACTACAAGAAAGACAGATTCAGTTTCAAGATGCACAAGAACGGGAAAGGGAAACCCTTGAGATCATGGTAGAGGAAATGACTCGATTTATAGAAAGATCTAACCGCAACGAAAGACGGATAGAACAACTTATCGGGTACAGCATCACGAACGAATCAGAACATCTAGATATTGAACAAAGATTCAGAAATCTAGAATCAAGATTGAGTGAACTAGAAAATCAAAATTAGTCGGACGTGAATTTAGCTGTCCAGTTGTCCCCAAATCTTGTAGACTTGTGGTTAACTTCTTGCCTTAATAATCAATGAAAACAATTTTGCTGATAGGTAGTGATGGACAAGTAGGCCGGGAGTTACAAGACACACTTACTGCTCTAGGAAGGGTGATCAGTGTCAACCGTCAAACCATGAACCTAATTGATCCCAATCAGATCCGTCAAGTTATTATAGAAGCCAAACCCGATATTATTATTAATGCAGCAGCTTACACAGCCGTTGATCGTGCTGAAAGTGAATCTGATTTGGCTTTAGCTATTAATGGTATTGCTCCAACCATTATGGCAGAAGAATCACAAAAAATTGGTGCATTTCTTCTGCATATTTCTACAGATTACGTCTTTGATGGGACAAAAAATACTCCCTATCTAGAAGATGATTTGACTCATCCTTTAAGTGTTTATGGCCAGACAAAACTTATCGGAGAAACGGGAATACAAAAGGCGAGCGATCGCTATATAATTTTGAGAACGGCTTGGGTTTATGGAACCTATGGTAAGGGGAATTTTGTTAAAACCATGTTAAGGTTAGGGCAAGAAAAAGAGCAATTAAGAATCGTGGCTGATCAAGTAGGTAGTCCGACTTGGGCCAGAGATATTGCTGAGGCGATCGCTCAATTATTGTTAACCGTTAACTTAATAGAAACATCAGAAATTTATCACTTTACAAATAGTGGGGTCACTAGCTGGTATGATTTTGCTGTAGCCATTTTTGAGGAGGCTGAAAACCTGGGTTTTCCCATTCAGGTTAAGCAAGTAATTCCGATTACAACGGCTGATTATCCCACCCCTGCTAAACGCCCTGCTTATTCAGTTTTATCAGGGCAAAAAATTACCTCTATCTTAGGGAATTATCCCCCTTATTGGCGTAATTCTCTCAAACAAATGCTCAAACAACTTTGTAATAATTAATTATGAAAGCATTAATTCTTTCCGGTGGCAAAGGAACGAGACTACGGCCCCTAACTTATACGGGAGCAAAACAATTAGTTCCTGTTGCTAATAAACCCATTTTATGGTATGGAATTGAATCAATTGTTGCCGCAGGAATTACCGATATTGGTATTATTATTAGTCCCGAAACTGGCGAAGAAATTGAAGTTCAAACGGGCAATGGCCAGCTATTTGGGGCTAAGATTACTTATATCGTTCAAGATCATCCTTTGGGGTTAGCTCATGCTGTTAAAGTGGCTCAACCATTTTTAGGTGATTCTCCCTTTATTATGTATTTGGGAGATAACTTAATTCAAGACAGTTTAAATAGCTTTTTAGAGGAGTTTAAAAGTAAACAGCTTGATAGTTTAATTTTACTCCGTTCTGTCTCTAATCCTACGGCATTTGGTGTGGCGAAAGTCGATGAAAAAGGGCGAGTTTTAGAGTTAGTTGAAAAGCCCAAAGTTCCCCCCTCAAATTTAGCATTAGTAGGGGTTTATTTTTTCTCTCCTACCATTCATAAAGCCATTGCCTCAATTCAACCTTCAGCGCGGGGAGAATTAGAGATTACTGATGCCATTCAGGAATTAATTGATACTCAAAAAACTGTAGAAGCATTAAAATTAGAGGGATGGTGGTTAGATACAGGGAAAAAGGATGATTTATTAGAAGCAAATCGCATTATTTTAGATACAAATCTAAAAATTTCTAAAGGGGGAGACATTGATGATAAAAGTCAAATAAGTGGACGGGTACATATTGAAAAAAGTTCTAAAATTATTAATAGTACCATCCGTGGCCCTGTCATTATTGGTCAGAATTGTCACATCGAAAACTGTTTTATTGGCCCCTATACCAGTATTGGTGATAACGGGACTTTAATTGATGCTGATATTGAACACAGTGTTATTTTAGAAGGAGCAAAAATCTTGCAAATTCATCAGCGAATTGTTGATAGTTTAATTGGACGACGTGCTAAACTAGAAATGGCTCCTCAAAGACCTAAAGCCTTAAGGTTTATGGTGGGTGATGATTCTCATATTGAGTTGGTTTAGTATACTTTAAAATTTTCAATCATGTTATCGTTATAAAAATTGAATTAGTTTGACCAATATTAGAGGAAAATTGAAAGATGATTCCTACTACTTTATCAACTGAGAATACACCTTTGGTTTTACAAATATCGCCCGCGCTCGAAATGACAGACGAACAATTCTTCGCTTTATGTCAATTAAACCGAGATTATCGCATTGAGCGCAACGCCAAAGGAGAATTAATAATTATTCCCCCAACAGGATCTGAAACTGGAAATCGTAACTTTAAACTGAGTCAACAACTTGCTAATTGGACAGACGAAGATGGTTCAGGAATTGGGTTTGATTCCTCTACCGGGTTTAAACTACCAAACGGAGCGGATCGTTCTCCTGATGCAGCTTGGATGACTTTAGAAACATGGAATTCTATTCCTCAAGAACAGAGAATTAGATTTGCTCCTGTTTGTCCTGATTTTGTGGTTGAAATCCGCTCTCCTAGTGATCAACTTCAATCACTTCAGGATAAACTTCAAGAATATATCGATAACGGAGCAAAATTAGGTTGGTTAATTGATCGTAAAAATCGCCGAGTCTATATTTATCGTCCTCAAATAGAAGTAGAATCTTTAGAGAATCCAACGACTGTGATTGGCGATCCAATTTTGCCAGGTTTCATCTTACAAATGAATACTATTTGGTAACTAAATTAGTTAATAAAACTCCAGAATATTTGAGTTAGCTTATGTTATTATCTGAAGAAAAAAAAAGTATCCTAATCACTGGCGGCGCAGGCTTTATCGGTTCTAACTTTGTTCATCATTTCTGTCACAAATATCCTGATGCTCATGTTATCGTTTTAGATGCCCTAACTTATGCGGGAAACCGTCAGAATATAGCCAGTTTAGAAGACAGAGAAAACTTTAAATTTGTTAAGGGAGATATCTGCGATCGCTCTTTAATTGATAATCTTTTAAAAGAAGAAAATATCAAAATTGTGGCTCATTTTGCTGCGGAATCTCATGTTGATCGTTCTATTCTTGGCCCTGATGCTTTTATTCAAACCAATATCATTGGAACTTTTACCTTATTAGAGAGTTTTCGTCATTATTGGAATGCACAAGGTAAACCAGAAGATTACCGTTTTCTTCATGTATCTACTGATGAAGTTTATGGTAGTTTAGAAGCAAATGATCCAGCTTTTACAGAAACTACGCCTTATGCTCCTAATAGTCCCTATTCTGCCTCAAAAGCAGGGAGTGATCACCTAGCAAGAGCTTATTATCATACCTATAATGTGCCGACAATTATTACTAATTGTTCTAATAATTATGGCCCCTATCACTTCCCTGAAAAATTAATTCCTTTGATGTGTATTAATATCTTATTAGGTAAGCCTTTACCTGTTTATGGAGACGGGCAAAATATTCGAGACTGGTTATATGTGGGTGATCATTGTTCAGCTTTAGAGACAGTAATTAATCAGGGAAAACCTGGGGAAACTTATAATATTGGGGGCAATAATGAGGTTAAAAATATCGATTTAGTAACCATGTTATGTGACTTAATGGATGAATTAGCCCCTAATTTACCTGTTAAACCTGCTCAACAATTAATTACCTTTGTTAAGGATAGACCTGGCCATGATCGACGTTATGCTATTGATGCTACTAAAATTAAAACAGAATTAGGTTGGACACCTCAAGAAACCGTAGAAGGAGGGTTAAGAAAAACCATTCAATGGTATTTAGATAATCAAATTTGGTGGCAACCTTTATTATCCCAAGAATATCAAGACTATTATCAAAAAGTCTATGGATAAATTAGGAGACAAAATAATGACTAGCACTTATGAAAAAGACTTTGTTCAATGGTTGGATGAACAAGCAAGCTTTCTCCTACAAGGAAAGTATGAACAACTTGATGTTACTAATTTAGTAGAGGAAATAGAAGCTTTGGGGAGAAGTGAAGTTAGGGCAGCTTTTAATCTTTTAAAACAAATAATTGCTCATAAATTAAAGCTTGAATATTCTGAACTTATTGACCCCAGAAAACACTGGCAAGATGAAATTGATGAATTCTATGAGCAGTTAGGATTTGTTCTCACTAAAACCGTTAGGAATAAGTTAGACTTAGAAAAAATATACCAAGCTGCAAAGAAAAAAGTTTTGAAAAACTATGACTTTGATTTACCGGATAAATGTCCTTATTCTTGGGAGAAATTGTTAGCTGAATTAACCAATTAAACAATCTCTTTATCTCCTTTAACTGAGATCTTTCAACTAGCTTGAAAACCCTTATTTTTCAGAAAATAGTAAGGAAGTCATGCTTGGTTTTCTGTCTTCAAAAATCGGGGTTTTATGATTTTTTAATCATGGTGCAAGATCTCAGTTTAAGGAAAGCGATCGCTATGGGGGTAAAATCTTAATCTTCCGGGCCCAAGATACAAGCCTTGGGCTTTTTTCCCCACCGGATAAGCAGTAATACCAAATTGATAATTGCCACTAATTTCAGGATTTTTTTGCGGTTTCAGTGCAATGGTAAAAGTTGTTCCTGGTGGGATAGGTGGCTCAAAATTAATCGTAATTTTATTATTATCAAGATTGCGTTTTACTTCAGCAACAGTTAAAGCATTACCTCGATTAATGGGTTTACCTTCAAAGGCAAAAGTTTCCTCCAAATAAAAATATATCGTATCTGGGCCCTGACTTTGTTGAATCGTCAATTTTTGTAAGGGTTCATCTACATTTTCGGGCAATTCTAGGGTGAAATAATAATTAGCACCTCTAACTCTAATACTGCTTAAGGTTGTAGACACATCAACAAGACGAGGAGATTTATTAAATAAAGTAACACCATTGCCCATTTCTAGGGCCAAGAGAGGAGAAACACTCAAAACCGAACTACTGACAATTCCTAACACATATTTTAAGACAATAGAACCCATTTTTTGTATTATCTAGGAGTAATTTAATCATCATTGATTTACTTTATAGTATATCGAGAAAAACCAATTTATTCAAGCTCTTTTGTCTCTGTTTCATCTTCTATTGAATTCAGGGGCAAATATTCAGTTTCATTGTTTAATATTTTTGGCTCGGTTTCCCATTGATCTAAAATATCTTTAATTAACACTTCCTTTAACCAAACTTGACTAACAACGGCTAAGGGTAGGGCTAAAAATAATCCTAAAAATCCAAAGATTGTCGCAAAAAATACCTGAGATAGTAAGGTCATGGCAGGGAGTAGAGATACTCGATGAGCCATCACTAAAGGGGTTAAAATATTACCTTCAATCTGCTGAATACCAATATAAAGAATCAGTACGGCTAAGGATTTCCAAGGGGCTTCTAATAAAGCGATCGCCATCGGAGGAATAACACTTAAAGCTGGCCCAATATTAGGAATAAAAGTCAAAAGACCAGCTAACATTGCTTGAGCTAAACTGAGGCGAATTCCAAAAATTGACAAGCCAATAAAACTCAAAATAGCAATAATTGTCATATTAAATAAAATCCCTAATAGCCATCCTTGTAATGCCTCATCACATTCTGTCAAAACTAGATCAATTTTATTGCGATAAAATGAGGGAAATAAACGCATAAATCCTTGACGATAGGCTTGAGGATTTGCTAACAACATTAAACTGAGAGCTAATAACAATAAGATAGTTAAAGGAATCCCTAATGTCATATAAAAAACATTTAAACCTTGACCCGCAATTTGCTGTACTAATGGTTGTAATTGTTGGAGGAATTGGTCGGTAGTTGGTAAGGATTGAATTAATTCAGGGTCGAGGCGAGAAATAAATTCTTTTAGGGTAATAATTAATTGATCAATCCCTTGAGGAACTAATTTTAATAACTCAGGTAATTGTTCAGCAAAAGGCGGAATAATAATCCAGATAAATGCCGTTAAAGTAGCAATTAAAAGGCTCATAGCTAAGAGAACAGCATAACTGCGACTTATGCCCCATTTTTGGAACCGTTGCACAGCATGATTGAGGGAATTAGCAATAATAACTGCCGTAAATAATAACAGTAATAATTGACGAATTTGCCAAAGGATATAGAGAGAAATTACCAGGACTATAAAGCCAAGCCATTGAGAGAACTTCATAAGCAATTTAGAGATTAAGTAATTAAGTGTTGGTTTAAGAAGGAATTTATAAATTAGAAGATTTTTTCTGGGTTCGCCACACCAATAATAAAGTCATGATTAGAGGAAGAACCATAACAAAAATGGTAGCATTAAGATCATTAGGAACTACTGGAATGAAAGGAGCAAGATATTTAATAATTAGAGAAAATACCAAAGAGATACTAAAAATCTTGAGAATAAAACCCAGAATATTGTTCATATTTCCCGATCAATAAAATTTATAATAATCAGTGTAACCCAACATGGTATGGTACTGATTGCTGTCATCCTAGACTTAATAAATTAATGTCCGAGATTGAAACCCTGTTAGTGCAAATTCGTCAAGAAGCAGAACGAAAACCCTTTCCCGTTGATCTTCCTATCTATCAGGCGGCAGGGAAAAACCCGGCTGATGCTATATTATATGCAGGGAATCTTAAGAGTCAGATTTGCTTTTTTGGCCGAGATTTGGGACGGGATGAAGTTCACGCGGGACAACCTCTCATTGGGGCCGCAGGAACCCTTGTACGCAAGGGCTTTTATTTGGCCATGAATAAACAAGCAGCCACCAGTCCATCTGATTTACAAACGGTTTGCGATCGCGTTTTATTGACCAACACAGTTCCCTACAAACCCCCTGGTAATAAAGCCTATTCTACTGAAGTTAAAGCAAGATTTCGCCCCTTTGTGGCCCAACTATTGGTCATGTATTGGCAAGGCACTCAAATTATTACCCTGGGGACAGAAGCCTTTAAATGGTTTACTCCTTACACCACCAAAGCAGAGATGGATAACTTTTGGCAACGCAGCGATCGCTATGAAGCTAAACTCCCTGTTACCCTACAATGGACTGATGAGCAAGCAAAGCAGTATCAGCGTCAAGTAGAACTACTTCCTTTACCTCACCCTTCACCCCTCAATCAACGCTATTATAGTAAGTTCCCACAAATGCTACAACAACGGTTAAATGAATTTGAGTTTTAGCTCTGATTACGCTAAAAAACAGGTTACAATGGGAAACATGGGTGTGTAGCTCAAAGGATAGAGCAACGACCTTCTAAGTCGTCGGTTACAGGTTCGAGTCCTGTCACACCCGTTAATAACGAAGTCATTCTTGTAACTGGGATTTACGCCCCGTTACCGCCAAAAAAAACAGTAGGGACAATTCATGAATTGTCCCTACATCAATGACTTACTCTAAACTGCTGTAAGGTTACTCAGCGGCCACAGGATAAATGCTGACTTGTTTGCGACTTCTGGTTTTATGTTCAAAGGTGACGATACCATCGATCAAAGCAAACAGAGTATCATCATTACCTCGTCCCACATTATTGCCAGGATGAACTTTGGTTCCCCGTTGACGAACTAGAATATTTCCAGCTTTAACGACTTGGCCACCATAGCGTTTAACCCCTAGTCTTTGAGCTCTAGAGTCACGCCCGTTTCTTGTACTACCCGTTCCTTTCTTATGAGCCATAATTCCTTCTTATCTATTTCCTGTTGATTGTTCCCATTGTAGATTTATTCTTCCTCATCGGTTACAGTTGTCGCTAAGACTGGTTCTAATTGATCTACAGAACTTTCTGCAATGACGGAACCGTTAAGGGTGATGGAAGTAATCATCAGACGGGTTAATTCCTGACGATGTCCCCGTTTTTTGCGGGTTTTCTTCTTAGGCTGCATTTTATAGACGATCACTTTACGTCCCCGTCGATGTCTTAAAATGGTTCCTTCAACCGTTGCTCCTTCAATAAAAGGCTGTCCAATGGTGATTTCATCATCATTGTTAATCAACAGCACTTTATCAATGGTATAAGAATCGCCCTCATCAGAGAAAAGACGATTAAGGTCATAAAAACGACCTGGCTCAACCCGGAGTTGTGTTCCACTCGCTTCAATAATTGCGTAACTCATAAATTTATCCTTGGTCAGTTGCCGTACAGGTAGCAGGAAGGGACAGAATTAACCATCGCACACTGCTTTTATCGATGCCATACCTGATCCGAGCAGGAATTAGACAGACAATTCCTTATTATCTTAGATTATTTTGATAGATGTCAAGTCAAAATAATTATTATTTTTTAATTGTCGTCACCAAAATCAATATAAGACATTCCTGTTTTCTTGTCTGTGAGCCATTTTTGATACTTTTCATAAATTTCAATCCCTGGAATGGGTGCCTGAAATTCTTTCGGTTGTTTATATTCTGTAGGAGGATGTTCTTGACGAATACTGATGATGGCATGATAAGGCTTAAACCATTTCCGCATCACCTTGATCAAGTCGTCAAACTTGAGATAAGAAATAGCGTGTCTGTTAGAAAGGGCAATAAATTGAATCATCAAAGTATAAGTTTCTGGGGTATTTTGTCGCTCTGACAACCCAATAATTTGTTTTAATTTTTCAAATACACTATAGTTAACCACCACCAAAGCCATTAAACTCTTAAAATCCTGTAAATCACTTTTGCCCAAACTTTGAATCATTTCTGAGATGATCCGCAAAATGGAATAATCAGCTAGTTGATAGGTTTTGAACAGAGAAAGCAATTGTAATCCAAGTTCACTTTCTGATAATTTATCAAGGTGTTTTGCGTAAGATTGTAAAGCAGTTTTTCCTTCTTCTGTTTTAATTTGAGGGAGAAGATCCGCCAGATTTTCTTGTAATTTTTGACGAAACATTTCCTTATTATCGTGATCTTTTAATAAGCTCTCAACTAATTGATAAAATTCTTGTTGTTTAGTACCACGATAACGTAATTCAGTTTGGTCAATAGAAATGAAACTATCTTTGGCTTCAATAGCCACTTTAAGCAGTTGTAAACTATGATAAAGTCCCGCATAATCATCAAGATCTCGTCCGAGCAAATACTTCATTTTGACAAAGATCAGAAATTCTTCTTTACCAAATTTCTCATTGTCGATCGCTTGGGCCGTTTTGGCAAAAACCAGCACATCCGTCATTTCCCGATTATGAAGAAACTTAGCACTCTCAGACACTTCAGGCTTACTAAATTTGCTAAATAGCGCATGAATAAGGCTATCTTCACCAATCACATTACGATTCCACCAAGGGACATCTTTAGTAGCATCATGGGGGGTTGGGGAAATCGATGTAGTAGTGTCAGGGGTATTATTCATGGGGTTTCTCCTCTAAGAGCGCAGACTTCATAGGGTTTAGGCGTTATTAACGTAGGCTCAAGATCATGATCCTGGCTCCTTGAGAACCAAGTTTTGTCTAACTGACCCAGTTAACCAAGATTTCGACTACAACTTTAGATTGCCCAAGAAGTCCCTAGATCTAACATGATTAAGCAAGATTAAAGTAATAATTGATGACAATGTTTGAGAAAGTTCGATGTAGACTGTTGACACTCCACTCCCTGAAGTGAGTGGATTCTTGCTTCGTAGATTCTTAACTAG